>JAYVOX010000666.1:0-3746 GCA_043757695.1 Schlesneria sp. | reverse complement strand
CGAAGCGATAGACCTGATAGTTGCACGGTTGGCAACATTCGACCTGCGCTTTGCAGCACCGCGTGCTGACGATCCAGTAGTCGGGATCGCACGGACCGCGCACGACGATCGGTGGAGAGGTCGTCAGGCCGGAGGCGGGCGAGGCCGCAGCAGGCAGAGGCTGCGTGGGCGGAACGCCAGGAATCGGCGGTTGCGACCATGCCTGAAAGGGTGCGACGAGCAGCAGCCACGTCAGTGCGAACACTGTCGTCAGCCAGGCGGAGACGCCCAGTTGGTTGCGATTCGCCATGAAGCCACATTCAGAGGATGAGATGTCAGCCGTTCGGTGAGGCGGACGCGAGAGTCATAAGTGTGTGCGTTATCGGCCATCGCTCACCGTCAGCCCAAGCCGATTTCTAGATCAGCCTGCTAATTAGGCGACCGGCAGGAAATGATTTACCAAGCCGAAGCGTGAGCGAGTGGGTCGCTCAACGGACTCCCTCGCTCACGCTTCGGCTTGGTCTGGGGAAGAGAACTCATACCGGTCGCCTTACGCAGCAGCCGACAAATAATATTCGTAGCTGCATTCGCCAGAACGCGGGAACCTCACGCTCTGGCGAGCGTGGCTACGGTAATTTATTTCCTCGCCGCGGCCTTAGCCGTTCGATACCACGCGCGACTCTCCACCAGACCTGTGGAAAGACGAAGAGCAGACCTTCGGTCGGGGGCTTCGGCAGGATCAGTAGACCCGCAGCGAACAACGCAGATCCGATCCTCAACGCGGTTGGCGCGGAGTCCAACGAGTTCAAGCAACACGAACGCCCCTCGGAAACGAACGAATCCGAGGGGCGCGATCTGTGAGTCCAACTGCGTGTCTCAGCCAATATTGCCGCTCCCATTTCGAGAGCGGCGAGCGATCTCAGTTGGTGCTTGCGTCGGCATCGTTCGGCATGGCGGCAGCGGACTGCTCCGGAGCAGCAGGCGCGGACGACTTGGCGGGAGCAGGGCTAGCCGCAACCGGCACTGTTGGAGCGGGACGTTTGGCCAGGTACGCCTTGATCACGTCGTCGGTGATATCGACGCCGGGATCAACCGACAGCAACAAGCCTTCGTTCTTGGGGATCACGATGCTCAGGCCACGCTTCGCGGCGATCTCTTGAGCGAGCGGCTTGATCTCGGTGCGGAACTTGGCGATCTGATCCTGTCGATACTGGTTCAGCTTTGTACCGGCTTCGTTTTGAAGCTTGCCCAGCACGTTGCCCGCGTTCATGCGGAACTGCTGGAGGCTCTTCTGTTGTTCGTCGGTGGGAGTCTCGCCGAACTCTTTGACCTTCGCATCCAGTTGGGAGTTCGCACTGATGTTTGCGCGAGCCAACTGCTGCTTGACCGAATTCTCCTGAAGTTGGAACACGTTCTTCATGTCAATGTTCTTGCCGGTCTCAACGGCAACTTTGTCCAAATCGACGACCGCGAGACCGCCTCGTGGAGCCGAAGCCGTGGAACTGCCGAACTGCATTCCACAGCCGGTGAGCCACACTGCGGTACCGGTCAGCACGAGAGCAACGCCAAACTTGCGCATCCAAAACTCCTTTTCTGGAAGGGGGGGGTGACAGACGAAGTGTCAGCGTCGGGAAATTAAGAGAATCTCAAAAAACCGTCCAGACCGAATTACTCATCGAACGGACTCGCCGCCATCATTTCCTCAGACTCGCCTCAACTCCGGCATGATTCGCCAGAGGGGCCACTTCATTCTTCCCGCCGTTCACGACCCACTTCTCCCCAGGGCTTCCAAGATGCGTTTTCCCGCGTTTGGATCGAGTGGCCAATCGTCCGAACTCTCACGAGTTCGGCTACATGCTGAATTTCTCGGGAAATCGCATCTTGGAAGCCCTGCCCACTTCTCCCTTGGAACACTGCCGTGCCTGACCGCTTCTTCTCATCACCGCTCCCTGAGTCCGGTTCCTGCGTCCTGGACGGATCCGAAGCACATCACCTGATGCACGTCTTGAGGATCACGACCGGACACGTCGTCGAACTGTTCGATGGTTGTGGTCTGGTTGTTTCCGCCAAAGTCGTGGCCGTTCGCAAGCGGGATGTCGAGTTGCACGTCGAGTCCGCGCGGCGCGAACCGACTCCCGTGCGCGAAGTGATCCTCGGGACGGCAGTCCCGAAGGGCGATCGCTTCGATTGGTTGATCGAGAAAGCGACCGAGTTGGGGGTGACGCGGATTGTGCCCTTGATCACCGCACGCAGCAGCGTCGATCCGCGAGAAGGAAAGCTCGACAAGTTGCGACAGTCGATCATCGCCGCGTGCAAGCAATGTGGACGCAATCATCTGCTCGAACTCGGCACGGTCTCGGGTTGGTCGGACTTTGTGCAGAGTGAGTTCACGAACCGAACAGCCTTCCTCGCGCATCCCTCGGCCGAGGCGCTGACGATCTCGGCAGAGCCAATCCGCCTCGCCTCATCACCGTCGCTGGTCTTGGCCATCGGCCCCGAAGGGGGCTTTACCGACGCCGAAGTCGCACTGGCCGTCCGTTGCGGCGCGAAGCTCGTGAGACTCGGGACGCTCATTCTGCGGATCGAGACCGCAGCCATCGCACTGGCCGCACTGGCGAACGTGGCGACCATCGACCCATAGCGAGGTGTCTGTCCGGAGACCTGTAGGGTGGGCACTGCCCACCACAATCGGTCGTTGATGGTGGGCAGTGCCCACCCTACGGAAGGGATGACCTTCGCCGATCCGGACAGTCACCTAGGAACAGTCTGAGAATAAGTTCCCGAGTCTGCGAGCCTTGTTCCCTCCCCTTGAGGGGGAGGGTTAGGGAGGGGGTGATGATTTCGGGAACAGCGCCGGATTGCCCATCGCCCCCCTCCCCGGCCCTCCCCACCGAGGGGAGGGAGGAAGACGCAAATCGGGACGTTATTTCCAGACTGTCCCCTAGGCCGACGATCGCTCGTCTGCCGTCCAACGGATTGACTCATCCCGACAGCGTTTGCTCCACCGCACCCAGCGACAAGAACTCGAACGCGAGGTTGGCGGCGAGAATCGCCGTGATGTTCGAGTGATCGAACGGGGGCGAGACCTCGACCAGATCGAAACCGATCAGGTCCAAGCCTCGCAAGCCACGCACCAGTTGGAGCATTTCGTAACTGGTCAGACCTCCCACTTCCGGCGTCCCCGTTCCGGGTGCGAAGGCGGGATCAACGACATCAATGTCGAGCGTCACGTAGGCCCGACGCGAACCGATTCGCGCATGAATCTCTTGCAACACGTCGTCGATGTTCCGACGACGGAACTCATCGAGCGTAATCATGCGCGCCCCGAGTCCCAGTGCATCGGCGTAGTCTTGAGGCCCGGCTGTCGGACCGCGAATGCCCAACTGCATGTAGGCTGCCGTGTCGATCAAGCCTTCCTCAATCGCCCGCTTGAACGGCGTGCCATGACTGTACGGTTGACCGGGATACTCGCTGTCCCACGTGTCCGGATGAGCGTCGAAATGAATGACCGCCACCGGCCCGAACTGCTGCGCGTGAGACCTCAACAACGGCAGTGAGATCGAATGATCGCCGCCCAACGTCAGCAACTTAGCCCCCGCCGCTAGGACGCGACTTGCCGCCAGTTCGATCTGCTCGTGCGTCGCTCGAATGTCCGGCGGCACCACATCGACATCCCCCAGATCGACCACCCTTTGACTCGTAAAAGGGGCTACTTGCTGCACATTGTTGTAGCCCCACAACAGCAGCGATTGCTCACGAATGGCGCG
>JAYVOX010000665.1:0-3747 GCA_043757695.1 Schlesneria sp. | reverse complement strand
CCTGTGCGGCCTGGGCCTGTACGAGATCGGAGTCGTCACGCAATCGGCGGCATAATCCCTCAATGACGGCCGAAGACGCTCCCGCCACCCAGGGCAGGACCGTCGTCACGTGCGCGCGGACCAGTTCATTCGGAT
Organism: Schlesneria sp.; assembly: GCA_043757695.1. GTDB lineage: Bacteria > Planctomycetota > Planctomycetia > Planctomycetales > Planctomycetaceae > Schlesneria. The sequence continues at coordinate 3,612 of JAYVOX010000665.1, read as the reverse complement.
CTTCCAGCAATGACAATAAGAGATTCACCGACCCTTCATCGAGGTTTCCCCATCGGCCCAGCGCGTCCACGGCGGCGGTTCGGACCTGCGAGTCCGCGTCGTTCAGCCCCGCGAGAACGATCTGCTTTGTGATAGGGGTGGGCTGGTCAATCACGCTCAGTGCTCGAATGGCCTCGCATCGCACATTGGCCTCATCATCGCGGCAGGCCACTTCCAAGCCGTTCGCTGCTTCCTCATCATTCACGCCGAGTTTGCCAAGCGATTTCGCCGCGCGGGCGCGCACATCCGCGTTGATATGTTGCAAGGAATAGACCAGCGCTGGGATGGCTACCTGCGCCGACTCACCCATTTCCCCCAGGGCTTCCGCGGCGAGAGAACTGACCACATTGTCCTGGTCTCGCAGTGCGCGGACCAAACCGATGACGGAAACGTGACCGACGGACTCGCCGATCTTTCCGAGTGCCTCCACAGCCTTCGCCCGCACCGCGTCGTTTTGATCGGTGAGCGCCTCCACCAATGCCGGAGCCGTCTCTTGCGCCGTTTCGCCGATCGTTCCCAGTGCTTCCGCCGTCTGAGCTCGGACGACACTATCCGGGCTGGCAAGCCCCTCAACCAACCCATCCGTGGCTTTGTCATTGAGGTGCCCAATCTGACCGATCGCCTCGGCGGCGGCATCTCGGACTGCATCGTCGCGGTCCTGCAGCAGCGGCGCCAGAGCGGAAAACGCATCGGATGCCGCTTCGCCCATCGCTCCCAACCCCTGCGCCGCCGCGACTCTCAACGACGGACTGGCATCCTGCAACACGTCCACGAGTGCCTCGACAATTGCGGCAGTTTGACCTCCCACCTTTCCCACGGCTTCGATCGCTTCTTGACGCACGGTTTCATCTTCGTCCTTGAGCAGCGCAATCAAGCTGGGAGCCGCAACCGCCGCGTTCGGTCCAATTCGCCCGAGCGCCCGAGCCGCCTGTGCGCGAACCGATAACGAACTATCGGTCAATGCGGCCTGAAGCGTCTGCACGGCCAGTTCCACGGGTTCAATGGAGGACACGGGAATAAACGGCGACCTCCATTTCAGCGACCGCAACAACCGGTGTCTGAGTGATCTCAGCAACGGATATCGGAGCGGCCTCAACAACCGATGTCGGGTCGAGACAAAAGCGGAAGTGGTGTCTGCGGGGCTGGAATCGGGGCTGGCGATGATGCCGAGGGCCTCGATCAGGCTCTGCCGCACGAGGTCGCTGGAATCTCGACTGAGTTGGACGAGTAATTCAATCGTTCCGCGAACACGAAGCAGTCCCAGCGCGGCCGCGGCAATGGCTCGCACATGATCGTGCTTGTCGTGCAGATGACGCACCAGGGCCGGGATTGCGGCGGGTCCGGCAACAGCGAAGATCACGGGGAGGCGTTCTCGCTGCTCTTTCGTCAGCGAGGTGACGCTGCCGAGTGAAATCAGCAGCGGAGCGATGGCACCCGCACCGTATTGGGGCAGAGCATGGCACGCCCGCTCATGAATCGACTCGTGGGGGTTCCACAGGTCGGTGATGGTCTCGGAAAGAACCTGACCCTGACGAAACGATGCGAAGATTTGCTGGAGCAACACCAGAGTGAAGAACATTCGGAACACCGCCAGTAAGGTCGATGCGGGCCATGCCGCCTGGCGGACGTAAGAGACCTCCAGCAGGTGACTCGCCTTGGCGAAATCCAAAACATCGACAATCCTCAACAACACAATCAGCGCGTTCGCGACAAAATCAACGTAGGTGGGATCGCCCTGGCCGTTCTTCACGATGTACCAGTCTCTCCCGATCGTCTGGTACAAACCGAGGTTCAGCAGCGCGAAGCCGCCGATCATTCCCACCGTCGCTGTGACCAGCAACGGAACCCCCACCGCCTGACCATGACGGACCAAGTTTACCGCGAGTTCCTGGCCCTGCAGCGGATTGTGGACCGACTTGTAGCCGCGCGAAACGGCATACCGTTCCAGATCAATGAACATGTACGCGAGGCACGCCGTGACTCCCATGAATAACGGGATGAGGGCACAAACGACGGTCACGCCCGGAAGATGTCGGGACGCCAACCAGCCGACGAGCAGCAATGTTAGAACGAGGCTCAGAAATGTTGGCCACGTAGCCCACGAGAAGAGTTGTTGCCAGAGGCGGAATCCTCGCCGCACACTGCTCCGCACGCTGTTTGCAAACACAGCCACAGCCCACTGGATCAGCCCTATGCGAAACAGAATTCCGGCCGCGATCACAACCAGTAGCAGTCCCAAGATGATCAAATACGACGAACTGAGATGATCCAAACGCATCAAAAACTCGGCTCGATTCATGCGAGAACCTCCGTGTCAAAAGCCAGCGCCATTGATCTCGTTCCGCAGTCACGCCCCAGTGGAACGTGGTCAACCTTTTATGAACTGCGCCCTGCTCGACTGTCACAACTCGATCCATCAATCACAAGCGCAAAGTGAATTTCCGTTCTGCGAAGAGAGCCAAACTTGGGCAGTTTGTTGGAAATGTGGTGTACCACATCGTCGTCACTCAGTGGCTGGCCGACTCGACTTCTCCCTCTCGGGGCACACCTCCAAGTAGCGTCCGGACATCGAAGAAGACCATGTTGATCGCGGGGACCACGACCAGCGTAAGGACGGTCGCGAAGATCAGACCCCAAGTCAGGGTGATCGCCATCGGGCCTTCGGTTCCGCAGCTTGATCCCAAGATCTCTGCCAATAAGCTTCAAGGTTTATTGCAGCAGCAGGAGCTTGCCTCGCGTTGGCGAGTGTCGAAAATCATCTCATTTGTTGGCGTAAGTGCCGATTTGGCGGTGGTACTACTCACCAAAAGTGTTACCGAGTAGTACCGCAAGTCACGGCCCCAACAAGGTCTGTGAGTCGTTGCATTGCCACTGTCCGCTTCGGCGAACAGGCAACTCTTGAGTACGGATTCAGTCCTCGGAGCTCGTGTTCTGCGCGGCCTGTAAGGCCGCGCACAAACTGCCTCCGAAGCGTTCCGCAAATCGTCGTCCGCGAATTATTTTTCCTGCACAAAGCGGGGTACAACGAAAGTGAAAGCTGCTCCAGCATCTGAAGTAAGGACCATAGCCCGATGGCCAAGATTTTCAGGGCCTACGCACCGATTTTCGATTGCTGGAAAACTTGTAACAGGTAGTCGGGATCGAGGGCGCAGCCGAAGCGTTTGGCTTTGATGCCGCGTTTCAAAGACGTGTCTTGGCGGAGGAGGCTGAGGGTCAGGCGGCGGATGAAAGTGAGGTTCGCACCGGCGTTGCGGTCTTGTTGGCGCCACGAGTCCTCGTCAATCGGGATGTCGAACATCTAATGCCGGTTGTTTTCGATCAACCAGTGTATGCGGATCGCGTCCGCCAGCGGCTTGACATTGGGGGGAGGCTGCTGATCTATAGGCGCGACTCGCCAGCGTTCCTCACCGGCGACCTCGCGGCGAGTGACAATGATGGCCATCCACGCCTTTAAAATTATCGAGACTTGGCTCCCTAGGAGTCTGTCTTGGTAATCGGCAACCACTGCGGTTATAGATCGCGTTGTTGGTTTTGTGTTGTGTGAGCGTGTGGATTTGGTTGGTTGATTGGGCG
>JAYVOX010000664.1:0-3748 GCA_043757695.1 Schlesneria sp. | reverse complement strand
ACGAGCCCCCCGTGCTGCTGGTCGATGGTCAGGTGGTGGTAGTTGTTCTCGGCCCACTCCATCGTCTTGTCGAGCGTGCGATAGAGCTGGCGGATGCCGAGTGAGGCCAAGTCGCTTTGATGGTCGAAGAAGTACTTGTCCAGAGCTTCCCTGTCTGCTTTGCCATCGGAATCAAAATCGACGCCGCCGTTCCGGTCGGCTCCCGCCGCTTCGCGCTTCTCATCACGGACGGCTAGCGACCGTCGCAGAGAGGTCTTGCCGTCCTTCGCCGACAGTTCCTGTTTGGCCTTCTCGGCGGAGTCCATCTTCTTGCGGGAGAGCGTTTCCATCTCACCCTGTGACTTGGCGAACCGGGGATCGGCTTGGCGATTCGTGCCGCGACCGCCGAATCCGCCGCCCATCGGTTTGGCGGCAGCGGCAGGAGCGGGCGCATCCATCGGCGCGTTCTCAGCATGCTCGGCCAGCTTCTCCTCGACGAGCATCCGCCGTTCCGCTTGCAGTTCATTGCCGAGCTGCAGCTTCAAGCCCAGCGCGTCCTCGGTATCGAGCGAACCGCGTTTCACTGCCGTGTCGAAGCGGTGGATGAAGTCGTCGATGTTGGGCGGCAGCAGCGAGTAGAGGTCGCTCACGTGGCGAGAGGTCAGCGGGCGTTCGTCCTTCAGCCGCTGAGACAACAGGATCTTCTCGACGATGTTGAGCTGTTCGTGCTTCCACGGCAGGACGTACTCGGCGAGATCGTCTTGCAGCAGCCAGTGGTCAACGAACGTCTTGTTCTTCTTGTTCGCGAGGTACGGCTTGATAACCGCCGCGAAGAACTCGGGGTCTTTCTTGAATAGAAAAAAACTCAGTTCGTGGCTGGCGTGCTTCGAGTAGAGCGTTCGCTTCTCCTCGGCTTTTAGCTCCGGCCATTTGAGAACGAATGCAAACTCAACCAGCTTCGGGTCGCGATTGAGTGTTGCGTAGAGACCATAGACGCGGGCGAGGCTGTCATACGCCTCGAACTTCGAGGTCGTGATGTCGTTCAAAACAAAACCCTGTCCGGCGGGGGCGATCGTGATTTGCTTCTGCTGCGTGAAGTGTCCCTTCGGATCGAGACCGGCGAGCAACCTCAGATCGAGGAACTCCGTCTTGGCTTCCGGCAACGAGACGCTGCGATACGTCGTGCTGATCGGATCGACGGCCACGACGTGCAGATGCTGATGATCGCCGAGGGCCTTCCGGTCGAACGTCACCACGCCGTCTTTGTCCGGCGCGAGGTTCACCAGCACGGCACTGGCATGGGCGAGGAAATCGAGATTGGCGAGATGGGCATCAGCGGCGGAGGCACTTTCGGCCTGAGCCGCATCGCGCTTGGCCATGCTCGGCGCGGGAGCGGCCGTCGCACCGAAGGCGTCACCACCTGCGGCGACTTGCTCGCCGGTCTCGGTCGTGCGGACAGCCCACGGATTAAGAAGCAACGACGGACGTTCGAGCATGTTGCCGGGGAACTTCGTCGCGTACTTGCGGTCGATGATGTAGCGGTACTCGTCGCCGATGTTGCGGCCCGTCAGGAAAACCGATTCGGCGGGAGATTGCTGGAACAAATATGGCTCGGCCGCACGGACGCGGCTCAGATGAGAATAGGCGGCGTACTCGGGTAGATACCTCGTACCAAACACATGCACGCGGGCGAACTTCGTCGAGTTCGTCAGCTTGATCGTCACCTTCTCGTCGCCGACGTTGATGTCGGCGATTTGCAGCGGCGCGAGCGCGGGCGTCTCCAACTGCCGCCGCTTCCCGGCGACATAGCGGCCGAGTTTGTCGCCTTCGGTCACCCGCAGGCGGATGCGTGAGCCGGTCGACTTGAGGAGCAGGTCGTAGTCCCCCGCTAGCAGCTTGTCGATGACGAGCATCCCGTCCTTGACGCTGAGATGCTCGAAGCGATCCGCCACGAAGAGGTCTCCGCGCAGTTCCAGCAGTGAGACATCGCTTCTCGTGGCAGTGGGCAGCCTGCCTGCTGCCTCTTCGTTTTTCTTGTCATCCACTTTCTGGTTGGGAAGTGCAGGCAGGCTGCCTGCCCCACGGGGCAGGAACGGCAGCGTGATCGGCTCACCGACCCGGCCGTGCAGCGCCTGCGAGTACGTGTGTTCATCGCCGCGCAGTTGCCAAGTGTGTTGAGTGTTCTCAGGATTGATGGCCGAGACGGTTTGAATATCCAGGAGCGCGCCGAGGTTGATCCGCCCGGCCGCATCGGTCTTCAGACTGACATGGTGCAGGTGGCGAAAGTCGCGGTGCTTGAATGCCAACTGCACGGGCCGCGAGATTTTGGACTCACCCGTCCGCCCCCGCAGTTCGACCACGTAGCCCGCCGCCGTCCGCATCAGGTGCAGCAGCTCAACCTTCTCCGTCCGGCCAATGCCGTTCAACGAGAACGAGTTGCCGTGCGCCAGATCGATCTTCTGACCACCGGTGCTCAACTTCTTCACCTTCGCGGTGAGCCAGAACGAGATCGATGACAGCCGCGCGGGAACCTGGAACTCGTGAATGGACTCGCGGTCCTCGAACAGCTTGAAGTTGGGGATCTCCTGATTGGTCGTGGTGCCGTCGAGATCGATCGAGGTGATCGTGAGCTTCACCTCTTCCAACAGGCTGAGCGACACGGAAGTGCCGTTCAGCGACAAGCCCGGTCGAATCACAACCGACGCCGTTTTCCGTTTGAGCAGCGATTCGCGATCGACATAGAAACCGACGGCCAGTGCGTAGTTCTCAGCCTCGTGATTGAAGTAGTCGAGCGACGACAGTTCCCCGCGCGAGATCACAATCGGCTGCCGCCCCGGATTGGTGCTAAACGGAACGTGAATCTCGCCCTTGTCGTTGGCAGTGTATTCATGCCCCGCCAGCCAGACGCTTGCGTCCTTGACCGGCTTCCCGTTGTCGTCAAGTACCGTGAAGATTTGCCCAGCGGTTCCGGTGCGGACGAGATGCTTCAACTTGCCTTTGCGGATCAACGCCCGCGAACTGCGACCGTTGCCGATGAAATCAACGACGTACACGCCCGGCTTCGTCAGTTGAGGGAACTCAAACTTGCGGGGCATGCGCCGCAGCGGGGCGTCGTTGTAAGTGTGCGTCTGTTCGACATTGGCCACCAGCCCGTCGAGGTTGATGTCGGTGTTCACCTCAGTCAACGAGTTGCGATAGTAGTTCTTCGTGTTGATCTCGAAGACCTTCACGATCAACGTGCCGACGTTTTTGACGTGCAGGTTCAGCGCGACCGGCTCATCCGCCGCGAACTGCGTCTTGTTCGTCGAGACGAAGTCGATGTCGATCCGCTCCTTGAGCTGCTGGAACAGTTCGGGAGGCAGCAGCGCCGCCCATTGCTCCGGCTCACCGAGGCCGTTCACGATCTTGACCTCGGCGAACAGTTGCCGCAGGTAGATATCGTTGATGTACGGGTCAAAGTCCTTCGTGTGGGCGGCGTCGAGCAGGAAGTGTGACAGGTACGCACGCACCAGCGGCTCGTCGTTGCCGATCGGGGCCAGCAGCGTCGCCCCGCCGTAGTTTGAATTCAAATCGACGGGGAAGCGTTTGAGATCGTCCGACTCGGCCATCCGCTTCGACAGATAGCCGACATGCCGGGGCAGCTTGAGGTACGCGAGAAACCGATCCTTGTTCATCTGGCCCTGCAACCGGTCGAGCACCAGTCGGTGATACAGCACATGCCCCTTGAGCGAGTTGTGCGAGGGAACCAACCGTTCGGCAAACGCCAGCA
>JAYVOX010000663.1:0-14137 GCA_043757695.1 Schlesneria sp. | reverse complement strand
GCTTCCGATTCAATCTCAACCAAGACCTGTTCGACAATCACTGGCAGTACAACTCGCTCAACATCCCTGACAACGATTCACCCCGTTCGCGCGTCTGGTGGGACATCGAACACACCGACCTGACGGCACTCGATCCGGCCATCGACACGAACAAACAGTTGCTCGACACAAACCTGCAACGCTTGCAGTCCAATCCTCGCCAAGCCGATCTCTACCCGCTCGACAACGACGACGAGTTCCTGCGTTACACCGGCGACGCGCCCGAGTTCTATCCGCGTGTCAGTCGGCTCTGCCAAGCGGATGCGGAAGCGGTCTATTTCTCGGCCGTCTCGCGCGTCGATCGTAATGGCCGACCGCTCCTCAATTCGTTGCTCACGCGCATCGACCGGCTGCCCTGCACGATGTCGAGCAGCTTCATCGGGATATACACCTCGTGGATTTGCGAGCTTGAGCAGTGTGGTGCGCCCGACAGTGACATCGATCCGCTCCGGCAACGCTATGGCGACCTGCAACAGTTCATGGGGACGCTCGGTTGCTCTCGCCCACCGAATCTCCAACGCTGCATCTGTCCGCCGATGTCCATCTGCCCCTGTCCGCCGTCACCAGTTGGAGTCGGTCGGTAGGACAAGGCAACAGACACCGCGCGATGAAGTCGAGAGTTATACTTCGCACGGCCCAGAGTGAGGCTTACCGAGGGCGGTTGATATCTACTGTAGTCTTGTCGCTCCGCCGACAAGACTCTCCGTCGGCGGAGCTACGGTAAAAGCCTCATTCGTGACCGCGTGAGGTATAACCTACTTCGTCATCACCAATTCCAATGAGAATAGGAACAACGAACATGCCCATCGATCTTCAGGCCACAACCGCCTCGTTGCTGGAGCTTCCTCCGCGTGATCGTTTGAGAATTGGTGAGACACTGATCGAAAGCGTGGGGGGCCTCGTCGATGATGACGTGGCGGAATCTTGGAACGCCGTGATTGAACGGCGCGTTGCAGAACTTAAGACGGGAGCCGTCCGCGGGATTCCCGCCGAGGAAGTGTTTGCCGAAGTCGAAGCACGGTTGGCCGCTCGTAAAAGCGCGGCATCATGAATGTCGAGTTTCACCCGGAGGCGAGAGTTGAGTTCATGCAGGCGGTTGATTTCTATGAAGATCGCCAACCGCTGGTCGGAGAACGGCTTCGAGATCGCGTTCTACAAATCGTGTCAGCCTTGCCTCTCCGTCCCGATTTGGGATGGCCGCATCATGCCGGAACTCGTCTACAACGTGTGGCTGGCTTTCCCGATGGCGTGATCTTCTTGGTGAAAGAGAATTGCGTGCAAATTGTCGCGGTCGCTCATTTCAGTCGCAGGTCCGACTACTGGCTTGATCGCGTGCCGAGATAGCCCGACCTCACCTTCAACAACTCGATTAACTCCTGCATGACTCCCCCTCCCTCCCCATCGAGCCTTTCCGGCCGGCTGATTCGTCGCGCGATCGACTTGTTGGTGATCGGGTTCTTTGCCGTCGTCGGGCTGTCGGTCGGCAGTCAACTGATCGACTGGTGGCGCACCGATCCGGAGTCGATCACGCCCGACCTCACCGGGTTGGCGGGAGCCGATCTCGATTGGAGCCGCACGCCGATCGCGATGCAGTTTGGAGACGCGACTACCTCGATCGAACGCATTCCCCTGCAAGGCGACGGCAATGGTTTGAACGAAGTGCTCCTGAAGACGGCACAGTCGATCATCGCCTCGTCTCAAGTTCCGAACGCACCGCCGACGCAGTCCGAACGCGAATGGCTCACCGCTCTCGAAACAGCTCCGGCGGAGTTATGGGACTCCACGCTCGGCAATGTTTATCGCCGCCATGAACCGCTCCCCTCGTTCGTCGCGACGCGGTTCGTCGATGCGGCGGATCGCGTTGAGGGTGAGCCAATTCAACGCGTCGTCGCTTGGGGACTCGCCTTTCCCACCGCACGCGGCCAGTGGACGATCTATGTCTTCCGCCCGGAAGCGACTCGCGCGGCACAGCCCTCCCCAGCGCGAGACATCCCGCTCCCCAAACAGGCCCGACGAGTGACTCAACTGCGCGGTGCAGACGGCTGCCAGTGGCTGGTCTTTGAAGGTCGCGACGACCTCGCGCAGTGGGTGCAACACTTCGACGAAACCTTCGGCACGAAAGCAGTGCTAACCAGAACGGTCGGCACGCAAGCGGCCAGCCTCAAGTACCGCCTCGCCGACACCATCGCCGACGTACAGTTGCGACGCGAACGAGATGGCTCACTGACGGGTGTCGTCTGGTCCACGACGGTCCCACGCGAGTGAATTGGAACCGACGTTGTCGCGCCGAGGTCGGGCACCCCGCGACCGCATTCGGCCAGACAACAGACTTCGAATCACCGTCCGACGCGAAAACAGTCGAAGGACCAAGGGGGCAGCAAGCGTTGCTTGCTCGTTTGGATTGAGATTGCTATCTTCCCCGCCCCACTGGCGGTTCCAGCCGTGGATTCACGCAGAGACAAATCATGACGGGAGTGCAGAGCTAATGGGTGTCAAGCAAACGGGTAAGGGCCGACGCAAGATCGGAAGCAATAAGCGGAAGAACCGCAGCAAGATTCGGCATCGCAAGTAAGCCCGCTTCCATCGGGACTGTTCGCGTTCTGATGGTGGTGGTTGCCTAAAACACATCGTCACGATCCGTTTTTTCGGTGCGTGGTCGCGTTCAAAAATCCAAAAGCCCGGCATTTCCGAATGCCGGGCTTTTTGTGCGCGCTGGTCTCATTTCACTGAGGACTGGTGGCTCGTTGCTGAACCCAATGAGGACCGTTGTCGAGTCCGCTTACGCAGCTTGACACTGCCCTCCTATCCAGTGATGCTGATGCCCGCCCTTGAGGTTTGACTCACCTGCCGATGAACACCCGCCTGTTGAGTTGCGACTGATCTGGTCTTCCACGGGAAGACTGCTCGCCGATCAAGTCGTCTTGCCAAACGAAGCCGAATGAAAAGGATCGCTCCATGAAGTGCCTCACCCGCCTTGTTGTTGCCGTTTGGCTGCTGACTCTGACTGCGAGTAGCCCGCTGGCTCCAGCCAACCTACTGGCCCAAGAGAACCTCGACGCGAAGATCGCTGAGCAGCAAAAGGTTGCCGATGAAGCAGCGGCTCGTCGCGTCGCTGGGGAGCCGGCGATTCAGGCGGCGCGGGTGAAGGCCAAGGAACTTTCGACCGCCATCACCACGCTGAAGATCGAGCAGAACAAGGCCGAAGCGACGGTGAAGGACTCCGAAGCCAAGCTCCCCAAACTGGCCGAGGCGACGAAGAAGTCAACCGAAGAAAAAACGAAGCTCGAAGCGGAATCGGTTGCCGCCGCGAAGGCTGCTGAAGATGCAAAAGGGAAGGACACCGAGAAGGCCGAAGCCGACAAGGCCAAGGCGGCCACCGATAAACTTGCCGCTGCCGTCAAGGCGTTTGAAGACGCGACGAAGGCTGAGGTCACGACGAACGAGGCCCTTGCCAACGCGAAGAAACTCGTCGCCGAACAGCCCGCGAAAATCATGGCGGCTGAGACTGCCAACACCGCGTTCCAGCCGGAACTGGCTGCCGCCGAGGCGGCGTTCGCGGCACTTGGCAAGGAAGCGGTTGCGAAGTTGGTCGAAGTCGAAATGACGATGGTTGCGGCCGGGAAGCTGGTCTCGTTTGCGAAGTCGGTCGCGCCGATCTTCTCGCAGCGGTGCCTCGCCTGTCACAACGCTCGCACGGCCAAAGGGCGTCTCAACATGGAGACGTATGCCAATCTGATGAAGGGGGGCGAGAACGGCCCGTCTGTCGTCGCGGCCAAGCCGGGTGATTCGCTGCTCCAGACGATGATCGAAGATCATTCGATGCCGAAGGATGCCGACCCGCTCACTGCCGAACAGATTGCTGTCGTCAAGAAGTGGATCGAGACGGGAACGCGCCTGGACGCGGGAGTCGCCGGGACCGCACAACTCATCACGATCATCCCCAAGCTGACGCAACCGGCTCCCCCCGAGAGTTATCGCGTGCCGGTGCCTGTTATGGCGGTTGCCTTCAGCCCCGATGGATCGTTGCTCGCCACGTCGGGCTATCGCGAGGTCATTCTGTGGAACCCTGCCGACGGACAGATCGTGCGCCGGGTCACGAACATCGCCGAACGGCCGCACGACATTGAGTTCACCGCCGACGGAACCAAGATCGCCGTTGCAGCGGGCACGCCCGGACAAATGGGCGAAGTGAAGTTGTTCAACGTCGCCGATGGTGCTCTGATCGCGGACCTCTTCACGACGGATGACGAAGTCTTCGCGGTTGCCTTCAGCCCGGATGGGACTCGACTCGCGGCGGCCTGTGCGGATCGCTCGGTGCGGCTGTTCGACGTGGCCTCGCGCCAGCAGCAGAAGCTGATCGAAGACCACGCCGACTGGGTGATGGATGTCGCGTGGTCGCCCGACGGTAAGAAGATCGCCACCGCCAGCCGCGATAAGACCTCCAAAGTTTTCGACAGCACGACGGGTGAGTCACAGGCCACATTCAACGGACACGGCCAGCCGGTCTTCAGTGTCGGCTTCCTGCCCGACGGCAACTCGGTGGCCACCAGCGGCCGCGACAACAAGATTCGCGTCTGGGCCGTCGGCGATGCGAAACAGGCGCGCGAGATGGCGTTCGGTGGCGAGGTCTTCCGGATGGTGACTCAACCCGACGGCATGGTCTTCGCCGGTAGTGCTGACAAGACGGCGAGGCAGTTCAATCTGACGAACGGCCAACAGGTCAAGCAGTTCGGCCCCCACCTCGACTGGATCTACGCCGTCGCCATCCACCCCACGACCAAACGAGTCGCCAGCGGCAGTCACGACGGAGAAGTCCGCATCTGGAACGCCGAAGACGGCAAGGAACTCCTTAAATTCACCGCCGCCCCCGGCTACAAGCCACAAGTCGCGGCAGCGAAGTGACCCGCGTTCAACCGCCAGCGAGAGCTTTGCCTCAGACCGGAGTGTTCCGCGTACTCTTACTCTTCTCTCAAAACTAGACGCCATCGCAACCTGTTTCGGCCATGAAGGAGTCTACGAAGTCACCGGTCTGCTTTCGCGTATTGTCGGTTCACCACCTGAGCCGTGAAGGAGCGGCAGGGAACGTGCGCGACGGCCGACTCTTCTGACTCCGTCGTTGATTGAACCTCGTGGTGGATTCCGCTCGTGCAGTGGGAATGCGGGTCATGGAATGTCTCGTCTACGTATCTCGGTCATTCCATGACCGAGATACTTGTCGCGGACGCTCCGACCACCCATTAGCGACTCCGCCTCATTTGACCTCCTCCGACGGGGTGGCGGGCTCTGACCAACGGGAAGGCCCCGTTCCAACCCGCCCCGCCGAATTCGTAATGCGTGTCCTGTGAAAACGGTATCGCGGAATACCGTCACAATGAGAAAGCTTATAGATGGCCACGCGGTGCGATGCGGACATCGCCAATTTCACGCCGAACAAGCGGCTGGCTTTCTCATTCAGGGGCAGTGCGACGCACGATGGCAATTCTTCCATTGTGGCGACTTCCTCCGCAAAGCCGTCGAACGGGCCGCCAATGAACTCCAGCAGACTGAACGCATTCTCAATCATCACACACCTCCGCAAGCCAGAACCGAGGGGACAGATCCATTTTTCTCCTTGAAGCACTCGTGATGCCAAGAACCATCATGCCTACGTCGGTTAGCGCATCCTTGCTGTGATGGCGGTGGTTCGACTGCCAACGTCAAGCGGGGTTTACATTCGAGAGTCTGAACGCCGCTGCTAGACTGAAAAGCGTTCACACTGGCAGAGTAAGTTCCAGATCGAAAAACGACCTTGAGAACCTGAGCCGAGACGCGGAGGCTGTAGGCAGTCGCTCGCATCGGAGCAAGAACAACGCGCCGAGGAAATCCTTGCGGCGCAATTCCAGCGGGGATGACAGGTTCGGCTAAGGAACAGCAGTCAAGGGATAATGGGAGCCAACCAAGTCAACGAGTGTGCGCGAAACAACACACATCCCGTGCAAGCGGTCAGTGGTCGCTTGCCCCCCATTGCCGGACCCACGAAGTTTGGGCGTCATGCCGTTTGCATCTCGGCGAGCACTTTTACGAGAGCGGCGTATTCAACCGGCTTGACCAAGTGACCGTCGAAGCCGGCTTCTTTTGACTTGCGACGGTCTTCCTCCTGGCCCCATCCCGTCAAGGCGAACATCACAATTTCCTTTCCCCAGCTTTGCTCCCGGATCGCACGACAGACGGCGTAGCCGTTCAGCTTGGGCAAGCCAATGTCGAGCAGGATGAGATCGGGCTGGTAGGTCTCCGCTCGTTCAACGGCTTCCATGCCGTCGTGCGCCATCTCGACATCGTTGCCGGTCAGTCTTAAGAGTATGGCCATGGTCTTGGCTGCATCCCGGTTGTCATCAACCACGAGGATGCGGCGGGGCATTTGAGAGGGGTTGTCGCCATCCGGGCTTGGAAACTGCGGGGCCTTCGGAACCTCGATGAGGATTGGCAGGCGGACAACGAACTCACTCCCGTGTCCTTGTCCTTCGCTGTGGGTTGTCACCGTGCCATCGTGCATCTCCACAAGCCGCTTGACCAGCGTCAGGCCGATCCCCAGCCCACCCTGTGACCGTTCCAACGTGTGATCAATCTGCGTGAACATCTCGAACACTATGGCCAGCATGTCGGGCGGGATGCCGACACCCGTATCCTTGATCCTGACGACCACATCACTCCCTTGTCGTTCGGCGGTCAACCAGATGCGACCACCTTGCTCGGTGTATTTGCAGGCGTTGTTGAGCAAGTTGCCGAACACTTGGGCCAGCCGCACCGAATCGGCGTTGAGATAGAGCGGCTCGGGAGGAATGGAAACGATGAGTTCCTGATTCGCAACATCGGCCGTGGGGCGGCACGTTTCGATGGCATGATGGAGGATCGATGCCAGCTCGACTCGATCCTTGCGAAGCTCCAGTTTGTTGCTGCTAATACGGCTGACATCGAGCAGGTCGTCAACCAGCCGTACCATCTGCCCCATCTGTCGCTCCATGGTGGAACAGGACTGTTCGATCAGGTCGGCGTCGAAGTTTGCCCGCTTCATCACTTCCAACGAATTTCGGATCGGAGCGAGCGGGTTGCGCAGTTCGTGGGCCAAAGTCGCCAAGAACTCGTCCTTGCGGCGGTCGGTCTCTTTGAGTGCCTGCTCCGCCGTTTTGAGTTCGGTGATGTCCATGAAGGCGGCAACGGCACCACGCACGAGACCATCCCCGCCTCGGAGTGGGGTGGCGTTGCCATAGAGATGCCGCACATGACCGTCATCAAATACGATGCTCAATTCCGCACCATGCACTTCAATGCCGTGGGAGGCAGCCATCTGCATCGGCAATTCGTGGCTCGGTAGAGGTTGGCCGTCCCGATACTCGCGGAAGGCGCGCGAAATCGGTGCTGTGGGAGTGGCAGACACATTGCTGTCCTCCGGCATCCTCAACAACCTGTACGAAGCAAGGTTTCCGGTGATATCCCGACATTCCCGATCATGGCTGATCCAAACAGGTGTCGGTGCTGCCCGCAAGACGGTTGCAAGTTCCGTGGCACGCTCTTTCTCGCGTCGCTCACTGTCACGAAGCGACTCCTCGGCCTGCTTGCGTTCGGTGATGTCACGGAACACCAAGACGGCCCCTCGAATGGCCCCATCCTCGCTCCGGATCGGAGCGGCGCTGTCGTCAATCGGTCTCTCGGTTCCGTCCTTCGTCAGAAGGATGGTGTGGTTTGCCAACCCGACAATTCTGCCCTCCTTCAAAGCTCGCAGCGCCGGATTTTCAACTGGCCGTCGAGTCTGTTCGTTGACGATCTGAAATACTTGTTCGAGCGGTACTTTCCGAGCCTCAGCGTTCGGCGAGGGAAGAGTGACTCAAGCAGAACTGCGAGTCGTCTTGCAAAAGAAAAACTGGCCCGCGTCGAGTGAATCGCCGACCCCAACAAGTCAGCTCGCGTTGAAGTCAGGCCAGGCTTGCTCAACCACCGGAACGATGTGAGCTATACCTCGCAGGGCGAGATTTGACCGGTTGAGACTCAACGCCAATGCGAGTCATGGAATGCCTCGCCTACATCGTCCCAGATGCCGGGCTTTTTTTGTTTTGAGTGCGTCAGCGACTCATTTTCTTACCGCCGTGTGGCGTTGAGCGGGCATTCTCTGCTGTATTCTGTCGCAGATCGTTTTGGTGAGGAGAGAATGCAGGAGGCTACGTGATGAGTCGCGGGTTGCTCGTAGGAGGTTGGCTTGGTTGGAAGTCGAGTTCGTCGTCGAGCAGCGGTTTGTCCTGCGAGTTTGCCGCGGCTGATCGGGAACTGCTGCGGAGGTTTCTCGGTGGAGACGAGGCCGCGTTCACCGAGTTGGTGCAGCGTCATGCTGGGCTGGTGATGGGAGTTTGCCGGCGCGTGTTGCGGCAGGCGGCGGATGCCGAGGATGCGTTTCAAGCGACGTTTCTCGTGTTGGCTCGCAAGGCGGGGTCGCTCAACTGGCAGGAGTCGATTGCCGGTTGGCTGCATGACACCGCGCGACGGACATCACTCAAGCTGCGCGGTTCTACCGCGCGGCGATGCGAGGTCGAGTGGCAGGCGGTGGAGTCGCGGCCCACCGGTGAGACAACTCACGCGACGAGCGATCCCTGTTCCCAAGCCACCGTGCATGAGTTGTCCGAGATTCTCGACGAGGAACTCGCACGGTTGCCGACCAAGTTTCGTGAGGTCGTGCTGCTCAGTCAGGTCGAGGGGCTGAGTCGCGACGAGGTGGCCGAGCGGTTGGGGATCACGACCGCTGCGGTGAAGGATCGGCTCGAACGGGGGCGCGAGCAACTGCGTATGCGACTCGTGCGGCGCGGCGTCACACTGACGGCGGTGGCGCTCGCAGCGTGGCTCGTTCCCGGAGCGGCTCAAGCAGCAGGAACAACCGCGATCATCACCGGCACGGCTCAAATCGCCGGAGCATTTGCGACAGGCAAGTTGGCGGTCGGGACTGTCCCGGCTGCCGTCACTCTCGCTCAAGGAGTTCTGAAAATGATGGGACTGGAAAAACTGAAACTGGTCGCGGCGTGCATGGTCTCGCTGCTGACGGCGGGAACGATCGCGTATGGCATGTTGCACGACGAGCCGACTCGATTCGAGAAGGGGCTGCGCGGGCAAGTCGTCGCAGTGAATGCAGGCAAGCCTTCGACCGTGACGATCGCTCTGGAAGATTTGGGGACGCTGCTGAACCTCGACGTGTCGGGACAGGCCAAAGTCTGGACGGCCTTTGAGGCGGGACAACTCACCGATTTGAAAGAGGGGCAGTTTGTGTCGTTGTGGCTCGGAGACGATCACCGCACCGTGAATGAGATACATGTGCAGGGGCAGATGCGCGAAGCGATGATCAAGTCGGTCGCCGCGTCGGGCAAGATCGTGATCGTCGAAGGAGACGATGGCGAAGAGGGAGCGAGCAAACCACTGGAAGTCGAACTGGCTCCCGATGCGATCCTGCGAATTGGTGGACTGCCCGCCATTCGCGGTGATCTCAAGCCGGGGATGCGGATTCCGTTGGAGTTCGGTCGCGACGGCAAACTGGTCCACGCGATTGAAGCCGAAGCGGCTGAGAACACGCTCATCGAAGGTGAGCTGCTCGAAGTCGATGCCAATGGCAACAAGCTCGTGTTCGGCCGCGAGGACAACGACGAAGGTCAGCCGGTCCAGCAGTCGTTCACGATCACCGCCGAAACGATCATCACGCTCGATGGCAAACCGGCGAAGTTGATGGACCTTAAGCAAGGCTCGTCGCTGGTCCTGAGACTTTCCGAAGATGGCTTCACCGTCCGCGCGATCAAGGCGATGAGTCCCGAGGCGGACGACGATGACAAATCTGAGAACGACGACAAGTAGCGTTCGCGATTCCCTCTGAAGAGACTTGCGAGGGATGGTCTCGCAAGTCTCTTCCCGTTGCGAGTGGCGAAGGAACTGCCGCTCGAATGTGTCTCAATTCACAGGCGACTTTTCACGGGATTCATTGATGACTCGCGGCAACGTTTGTTTGCTTTTGTTTCGACCGGTCTGCCGGCTCGCACTGGGGATGGCCTGTCTTTCGTGGAGGGTCTCGCACGCGGCAGACGAATTTGACCTCGGAGCGAGCTTCGATCAGAAGACGGACATCGTCTACCCGGCGAGTCACGCCATCGTCGATGTCACGCAGGCTCCGTACTTCGCGAAGGGTGACGGTAAGACCGACGACACCGCAGCACTGCAACGAGCATTGTTTGATGTCATGGGACAACACAAGCTGCTCTATCTTCCCGCAGGGACGTATCTGGTCTCGAAGACGATCCACTGGTCGAAGAAGAACTCGGCGGGCAATGACGCTTGGGGGAAGAACTTCATTCAGGGGCAGAACGTCGCGAAGACCGTCATCCGGCTGAAGGACGGCACTTTCACCGATCCGAAGCAGCCGCAGAGCATCATGTGGTGTGGCGGGTTCGGGTCGGCGGATTGGTTTCACAATTACATCCAGGACGTGACGTTCGATGTCGGTGAGAACAATCCCGGTGCGATCGGATTGCAGTTTTACTCGAACAACTCGGGAGCCGTTCGCAACTGCCGCTTCGTCGCTGCGAAGGGCAGCGGAGTCGTCGGCCTCGATCTTGGTCATCGCGACATGAACGGCCCGCTGCTGGTGCGGAACTGTGAGGTCGTCGGCTTTCAGCGCGGCATCAGCACCGCGCGAGCGGTGAACGGTCAGACGTTCGAGCACATCACGCTGCGCGGACAGACTCGGTTTGGTTTCACGAACGAAGGGCAGGCCATCAGCATTCGCGGACTCGTCAGCGACAGCACAGTTCCCGCGATCCAAAGTTACGGGACGCTCTGCCTGATCGAGGCGAAGCTGACCGGTGGCGGCGAGGCGGCTCGAATGCCCGCCATCGTGAATTTCAACGGCGGTCGCATCTACTTGCGCGACATCACGACCACCGGCTACGGCCGCGGCGTCGGTGATGTGGTGACGCCCGATTCCGCCGCCGCGTTCCGCATCACCGGCGAAGACAAGCCCGGCAGCGCGGGGCCGACCATCGCCGAATATTGCTCGCATGAGGCCACGAGTCCGTTTCCTTCCGCCCCCGGATCGCTGCGACTGACCGTGAAGGAGCCGCCCGAAGTGCCGCTCGACGATCTCAAGTCGTGGGCCAATGTCGATGATTTCGGAGCCGACCCGACCGCCCGGCGTGATTCGTCCGCCGCGATTCAGAAGGCGCTGGACTCCGGCGCGACGACGGTCTTCTTTCCGGGCAACTACCTGCTGAATTCGACCGTCGTAATTCGCGGCAAGGTCCGTCGCGTCGTGGGAGTCGGCGGCGCGATCGACTACTTCCGCAAAGCGAAACCCGACTTCCGCAAAGCGAAACCCGACTTCCGCATCGCCGACGGCGAGTCCCCTGTCGTCTCGCTGGAACACTTCGCCTACATCCACGGCGGCCTCGAAATCGACTCGCCGCGCACGATCGTCTTCCGCAGCGTGTCCGATTGCGATCTCACAATGACCAGCCGCGCGGAAGGGGGCGAACTCTTCTTCGAGGACTTCGTCACGCACGACCTGAAGCTGAAGAATCAAAAAGTCTGGGCGAGACAACTCAACGTCGAAAACGAAGGAACGCACCTCGTCAACGATCACAGCGACCTCTGGATTCTCGGCTACAAAACCGAACGCGGCGGCACACTGCTGGAGACGCGCGGTGGCGGTCGCAGCGAAGTCCTCGGCGGCTTCAGCTACACGACAACGGCCGGCAAGCTGGCTCCGATGTTAGTGACAGACAACTCGTCCGTGTTCGCGTTTTTCAACGAAGTCTGCTTCAGCGGCGACCCTTTCATCACATTGATTCGTGAGACTCGCAATGGAGAGAGTAAAACGGTAAATCGAGGTGAAGGAACAACCTCGCCGTATGTTTCTCATTCCGACCCGAGATGACTTGATCTCAATCCGCTCACTGCATGAAAGCCAATCTGCCATGAACAAGATTCTCGTTCTGTTCGATTCGCGGTCCGGTCACACGGCGCGGATGGCGGCACTCGTGGCGGAGGGGGCCGAGAGCATCAGTCAGACTGAAGTTCGACTGCGATCGGTGGACGAGGCGACGGCAAACGATGTCGTCTGGTGCGACGGACTGGCTGTCGGCAGCCCGACGAACATGGGGCTGCTCAGTTGGAAGATGAAGCGGTTTTGGGATGAGACCATGATGCCGCAGTGGGCGAAGGTGGACGGCAAGATCGCCTGCGCGTTCAGTTCGTCCGGTGGCTGGGGCGGCGGCTCGGAACTGGCCTGTCAGAGTTTGCTGACGGTGCTGATGAATTTCGGCTTCCTCGTGTTCGGCGTCACCGATTACGTGAGCCGCGACCTGACGCTGCACTACGGCGCGATCGCCGCCAAGGAACCGCGCGACGAGGAAACGCACGCCGCCTGTCGCAAACTGGGCCGCCGCCTCGCCGAGTGGACCGCCGTTTATTGCCACTCGCGCCTCGATGAACATCCCGGCCGAAAGATGTCCGAACGGATGATTCCCGAGGGATGACGCGAGCTATCTCACACTCGGCGTCCCGTCGGCGGAGCGACGGGACTACGGTAGGCCGGTCGCTCCGCCGACCGGCGTGATGGAACCGTCTCGTCAACCGACTTCGGCCCAGATGACGAGTTCCACCGCCGCGTTCATTGGCAGTTCGTTGGCTCCCACGGCAATGCGAGTGTGTTTGCCGGCGTCGCCAAAGGCCTGAACGAGCAGTTCCGACGCGCCGTTGATGACCTGCGGTTGCTTCGTGAAGCCTTCGGCCGATTGGACGTAGCCCTCCACGCGCACGATCCGCGTCACTCGGTCGAGGCTCCCGACGCAAGCCTTGATCTGCGCGAGAGCATTCAGCGCACAGAGCCGCGCCGCGTTGGCTCCGTCTTCCTCGTGCAATTCCTTCCCGACCTTCCCCTTGAACATCAGCTCCTTGCCAATCACCGGCAACTGCCCGCTGGTGATGACGAGGTTCCCGGTTCTGAGCACGGGAACGTAGAACCCGATCGCCTCGGGAGCGACGGGAACTTCGTGGCCGTGTTGTTTCAAACGCTGTTCGACAGTGCTGGTCATGGATCGGACTCCCTGTAGAATGGTCGCTCAACAATTGGGAGAGGCTAGTCGATTCGAGCGGCCCCGAAAACGGATCGCGGTTTCGTGAGGTTCATCGTGGCGGCGAAGGAGTATGTGGCATGAGTACGGTCATCGAACCACAAGTCGAGACGAAGCCGATCACGGCGGAAGAAGTGTTCCGGATGAATCACGGAAACCGGCATTATGAACTCATCGCGGGAGTGCCAAGAAAAATGAGTCCAGCGGGATTTCAGCACGGAGCAATCGCTGGATTGCTACACACGCTCCTGACAGAACACGTCAATCGACATCGGCTCGGAATCATCGTGACGGCCGAAACGGGCTTCATCCTTTCTCGCGATCCGGACACCGTTCGCGGTCCCGATGTCGGCTTTGTCTCGCGCGAACGGATCGAACGAATTGGCATCCCGCAACAATTCTTTCCCGAAGCACCAGACCTCGCCGTTGAAGTTTTGTCTCCACGCGATCGCGTCTCCGATGTGGAAGCCAAGACGGAAGACTGGCTCAATGGTGGGACGCGGCTGCTGTGGATTGTCAGTCCACGCCGACGCACGATCACCGTTCATCGGTCTTTCACCGACATCATCGTTCTGACAGAAGACGACACGCTCGACGGGGGCGATGTCGTGCCGGGTTTCACGTGCCGTGTGGGCGATCTCTTTCAACCGTTCTTTACCGGCAATCCGCCGAACTGACGGACCGCCTCATACGCGACCGCGCAGACCGTGTTGGCCAGGTTCAGGCTGCGGACTTCCGGGTGCATCGGAAACTGGACGGTGCGCGAACGCAGTTCCTCGACGATCTCGCGCGGCAGGCCGTTCGTTTCACGGCCGAACAACAGGATATCGCCCGGTGAGAAATCGGCCTCCCACACCGTGCGAGCGGCTGGGTTCTCGATGCACCAGACGTTGCGGCCGGGCAGTTTCCGCAAGACCTCGGGCCAACTGTCAACGATCTCGTAGTCGAGGAACGGCCAGTAGTCCAGC
>JAYVOX010000662.1:0-14161 GCA_043757695.1 Schlesneria sp. | reverse complement strand
GGTCACGTCGGCGATGCTCAGGCAGACGATTGTCGAGGCGGCTCGGACGGCGAGCGGTCTCGATTTGGGAAGCGTCTTCGACCGGAAGCCGCTGCGTCGCGCGATCACAATCGCGAGTGTGCTGGTGGCTTCGATCCTCGGGCTGGCTGTGACGAACAGTGCGGCGATGGAGCGGTGGGTGGCCGGGTATCTTGGCCTGCGCGACGGCTACTGGCCGCGCGAGACCGAACTGATCGTGAAGGTCATCGTCCAACCGGGCGACCGCGTGCGCGAGTTCACCGACGGGCGCTACAAGCATCCGAAGGGATCGGATCTGTCGCTCCAGATCGAAGTCGCGCCGGGCAAGAAGGCTCCGGAACAAGTGCGGTTCGATGCGCGGCTCGCCAACGGTCGCGGCAACGTGCGGGCGTACCTCACGCGCGTCGGCGACCAACCGTTTCGGCACACACTCGCCGGGCTGCTCGATGACGCCGACCTCTGGGTCACGGGGGGAGACTTCGTCAACGCGCGGCCGTATCGCGTGCAGGTCGTCCAGCCGCCGGAAGTGCAATCGGTCACGCTGCACTGTCTCTACCCCGAGTACACCGGCCTCAATGAACGAGTCGCCGGGAAGACCGTTCGAGCGCAGCAGCAAGTGAACGGTGCTCAGACTTCGCTGCCGCTGGCGACCGACTTCGTTCTCACCGCGACGACCAACAAGCCGCTGCACCACATGCGAATCGAAGGGGATGCGGGAGCGGAACGTTGGGAGATTGAGTTGCATTCCAGCGTGACAGCGCTCCGAGCGAGGGATGTGAGTCCACCGGTCCAGCCGTCACCGACAGTCGCCACACAACTCGAAAGCACCGGTGGACTCACGTCCCCCGCTCAGAAGGGCAGCGGCACGATCACACTCAAATCGCAGGACGGTCGGCCCGAGATTCGACTGTCGCTGCCGGACGATGCGGGCCATGCGATCTGGTCGAGCGGACGTGATTCCGTCGCGTTGCCGTTCGTCCTCGCACCCGATGGCGCGACGAAGCTCCCCGAGTTGCTGCGAGCCGCCGCCGAGTCGAAGCAGCCGCTCACGTTCCCGATTCCGCTCCCCCCCGACACGGCATTGCGAATTGTGCTGGAGGATTCCGACGCCATCACCAGCACGGCTCCGGCCAAGTTTACGATCAACGGCATCGTGGACCAACCGCCGCTCGTGACGACCGAACTCAAGGGGATCGGCTCGTCGATCACGCGGAAGGCTCGCATCCCAATCTCCGGTTTGCTGACCGACGATTACGGAGTCGTCTCCGCCCGCTTCGACTACAAGGTGGACGACGCCGAGCAATGGTCGCCGCGCGAACTCCAATCGTCGCCGCCGCGCAGCCTGCGTGAGTTCGCCTTGCGTCGTGCTGAAGAAGAGCCGTTCGAGCGCTTCGATGTCCTGCCGCTCGACCTCTCGATCAAGCAACGCCTAACGCTGACAGTCTCGGCGCTGGACGGATGCACCGTGGGGGATGCTCATCGCGCCCTCGGCCAGAAGTACGTCTTCAACATCGTTTCCGAGGAGGAACTCCTCTCGATGCTTTACGCCCGCGAGATCAACATCCGGAAGCGGTTCGAGCAGATCATCGTTGAGATGAAGCAGTCGCGCGACGACCTCAAGAAGGCGCGCGGTCAGGCGGATGTTGCGGCCTCGCTGAAGAAGGCGGGAGCGAAGCCGGACGACGAGAAGCTCGCAGTCGTCTCGCAGGGCTTGTCATCCAGTGCCGATCGGTCGCTGCAGGCGATCCGCAAGACCGCCGTGGAGACCGCCGGAGTCGAAACGTCGTTCGCCGACATCCGCGAGGAACTCGTCAACAACGCCGCCGATACGCCTCAACTGATGGAGCGCCTCGACGACAAGATCATCGCGCCGCTGCACCGCATCAATGGGACCGACTTCCCAAGTGCGGATAGTTCGCTCGGACTGTTCAAGCTCGCGCTGGAGAAGAATACCGACCCCACCGGCTCGATGGATGAGGCGACCGACACGCTGGACTCGATCATCGAGAAGATGGAACTGATCCTGACCGAGATGCGCGAACTGGCCAAATTCCACGAGGTGGTCGAACAACTCAAAGCCAACATCAAATCGCTGCAAGACCTGCATGAAGAGACCAAACGCAAGCGGAAGGAAAATGCGATCAAGGCGCTCGAGGGATGAGGGCAGGGGACTGGAATAGAAAACCTCATGGCGACGTGGGTTCTGGCCGTAGATATACTGTTCGCCGTTCCATTCGGTTCGTTTGGAGGCTGTGTTCCATGACAACTCGCCGGTTCTGTGTTCGATCCCTTTTGCAGTGCATCGCGGTGATTGCCGTTTGGTTCGGCGGTCGAGTGACTCTGGCGCAGACGCCTCCCGCTGCGGGGGCCGCTCCGGCGGCGGAGGCTTCCGTGCCGCTGGCCTCGACGCAGGAGGCGATTCGCGGTCGCTACCTGCGGTTCGAGATCACGCTTCATCAACTCTCCGAATACCTGCGCAAGACCGATCCGCAGCGGGCCGACTTGCTGGTCCGCACGATCGGCAAGAGCAAGGAGGGCCGCGTTCCGGAGCAGCTTCAGGCGCTGACCGAACTGCTCAAGAACGACCAGCTCGGCGATGCGATCGAGCGACAGGAGGACGTTCTCAAGCAGATGCAGGCGATGCTCGACCTGCTGATGAGCGAAGACCGCAAGGACGAGATTGAGCGGGAGAAGGCGCGCATCAAGGATCTCATCAAGGAAGTGGACAAACTGATCGGCAAGCAGACTGATGCGCGGGCGGAGACCGAGCGGGGAGGTGACTTGAGCAACCTGCAGAAGCAGCAAAAGCATGTGGCCGACGGCGCGCAGAAGCTCGTCCAAAAGATCGACGGGCAGGATGCGATCAAGAACGCCGCCAAGCAGCGCGAGAAAGAGGGCAAGCCCAAAGATGCGAATGCGAAACCGAAGGACTCGTCGAACAAAGCCGATCCGAAGGACGGGGATGACAAGGACGGAGACGCCAAAGACAAGGATGGCAAGCCAACTGACGGGAAAGATGCCAAGCCGGGCGAAGACAAAGATGGAAAGGATAAGGACGGCAAGCCGGACAAGAACGATCCGAAGAACGCCGACAAGGATGGCAAGCCCGGCGATCCGAAAGACCCGAAGGATGCCAAGCCCGGTGACCCGAAGGACGGGAAGCCGAGCGACCCCAAAGATGGCAAGCCAAGTGATTCACCAGGCAAGCCAAAAGACGGGAAGCCCAAGGATGGGAAGCCGCAGAAGGGACAGAGCGGCGAGCCGCAGGAGATGCCTCCTCAGGACGGCGACCCGCCGAAGGATCAGAACTCGCCCGATCAACAGGATCAAAACGGCGACGACAAGAAGCCCGACAAGACTCCCGGCCGCGAAGAGGTTCAAAAGGCCAAGCAGGAGATGGACCGGGCCATCGAAGAGTTGAAGAAGAACAAAAAGAACAAAGCTTCCGATAAGCAGGACCAGGCGCTGGCCGAGTTGCTCAAGGCGAAGGAGAAGCTCGAAGAAATCCTGCGGCAGTTGCGAGAAGAAGAGCGGGCGATGGTTCTCGCGGCGCTGGAGGCTCGCTTCCGCGACATGCTGCTCAGGCAGGAGGCCGTCAACAACGGGACGCTCGCCATTCACGTCGTCCCCGTGGACAAGCGATCCGATCGGCATCGCAATCGGGCGGTCGAACTGGCGCGGAACGAGGATGAGATTTCCCTGCTCGCCGCGAAGGCCCTGACGCTGCTGAAAGAGGAGGGTTCGTCGGTCGCCTTCCCCGAAGCGGTCGAGCAAATTCGCGATGACATGCTGACCGTCGCCCGCCGTCTCGAACGAGCCGATGTCGGCGAGATCACACAGAACATCGAAGCCGACATCGTCGAATCGCTGCGTGAGATTCTGGAGGCCCTCCAAAAGGAACTCGAAAAACTCAAGGACCAGAAGCAACAGCAGCAGCAACAACAGCAACAGGAAAAGAAGCCGCCCCCGCTCGTCAACAAGCTGGCGGAGTTGAAAATGCTGAGGTCGCTTCAGTACAGAGTCAACCGCCGCACGAAGCAGATGGGACGATTGGTTGAGGGCGAACAGGCTCTCGACGCGGATGTGGTCGGTCAATTGAGACAGCTCTCGGAACGCCAGGCCAAGGTTCAGAAGGCGACTCACGACCTGGCGACCGGGAAGAATGAATAACAACGAGACGTAGGATGAGTTCTCGTTCCCAAGCTCCAGCTTGGGAACGAACGTCTTGGAAGCTCCAGCTTCCTCCGCAATTCGCCAAGCTGGAGCTTGAAAGAGGGCGTTCCCAAGCCGGAGCTTGGGAACGAGAAATGGCGGACGAAACGGTTGATGAAAGTTCTGACCATGCGAACTTCTAACTACATGCTGGCCATTGCCACCTGCCTGGCCCTCGGACCTCAAGTCTTCGCGGCGGGTGAAGTCTATGCGCCGCTGAAGCCGGAGGAGGCGAAGACTCAGGTGCTGGCGTGGGCCGCGTCTCAGCCGAATGTTGCCGAGGCGAAGCAGAGTGAACTGGCGGCGCTCTGGGCGGCGGGGCCTGCCACGGAAGAGGCGGATCGGTTGCTGGAACTCGTCGTGCGATCGTTTGCGTCGGTCGATGCCGATGCGGCGAAGTTGGTGGCGGCGTGTAACAGTTCCGCGCCGGGACTGCTTCCGCCGGACGGAGCGTTCCTCAAGCAAGCCGGTCGCGATCCGTTCTTCGTCGCGAACCTCGGTCAGTTCTACGGGCGGTTCCTCGTCGAGCGCCGAATGTTTGACGAGGCTCTCGAACAATTGAAGGCCGTCCATCCGCAACGCGTCGTCGATCCGGCGAGCCTGTTCTTTTTCAAGGCCGTCGCCGCGCAGGGGATGCTGGAGGTGAAACCCGCGCTCGAGGCACTCGATACGCTGCTCAAGAACGTGGAGCGGGTTCCCGTGCGGTACTCGGCGACGGCGGCGCTGATGGAGGCGGACTTGAAGGGCCTCGAAGAGAAGTCGCTCGGTGAGATCGCCCGGTTGATGAGCGATTCGGAGCGGCGGCTCGATCTGGGGCGAGCGGGTGAGAAAGTGCAGGGCGTTCAGGAGCGGATCATCTCGGAACTCGATGAGATCATCAAAAAGATCGAACAGCAGCAGGGCGGCGGTGGCGGCGGTGGAGAGGGAGGCAACAGCAACCAGCCCAACAACGGCGCCGACGACAGTGGCATCAAGGGGACCGAGGCTCCCGGTGATGTGGACAAGAAAAAATTCTCGAAGGACGGGAACTGGGGCAATCTCCCGAACAAGGACCAGGCCAAAGCGAAGAGCGATCTCAATCGAAACTTCCCGTCGCACTACGGCCGGGCGATCGACCAATACTTCCGCAAGCAATCCGAACGCGCGGCGAAGAACAAGCCGTGATGCTTTGTGGGATGGGCACACTTGCCCGTCCGCTTTTGATTGCCCTGCTGTCGTGTTGTCGCTCCCTCGACAAGATGTCCCGTCGGCGGAGCGACGGGACTACAGTAGGGCGAGCGAATACGGACGGGCAGGAGTGCCCATCCTACGGTCGCGTTAATGATGACTCCGAAAGACAAACTCCTCCCACAGGAATGACCGTTCCATGTCTGTCTGTTCACTGCTCCTCCTCTTGTTGGTTGCCGCCGCTCCGCCGATTGAAGTTTCGACGCTCAAGGGGGATCAGCACGTTGGTTCGCTCGAACGTCTGTCGAGCGACGAAGCTGTCCTGAAGACGCCGGCGGGGTCGCTGACCATTCCGGCTGCCGAGCTGTTGGCCGTGCGAGTTCCCGCCGGTGCGACCGCGCCCGCCGTCACTGAAGCCGCCGTTGAGATTCGCCTGACCGACGGTTCACGTTTGCGGGCGTCGAGCTTTGCCTCGACGGGAACGGAGGCGGTAATCGAGCATCCGCAGTTGGGGTCGCTCAAAGTGCCGATGACGGTCGTGCAGAGCGTGCGGTTTGCACCGCCCGATGCGAAGGTCGATGCGACGTGGAATCAACTGCTCGACAAGTCAGCCAAGAAGGATCAGGTCGCCGTGAGGAAAGGTGACGTGTTGGATCACCTCGACGGCGTGATCGGATCGCTCGACGAAGCGACCGTCAAATTTCAACTCGATGGCGACGAAATCCCGGTCAAACGCGAGCGGGTCTTCGGACTGATCTACTCGCGCCGTGAGAACGTGTCGAGCAAGGCGGTCGTGGCGGTGGACCTCTCGTCGGGCGACCGGTTGGCGGGGAAGGGGGTCTCGTTCGACGGGGCGGCTTGGAAGGTGAAGCTGGTTTCGGGGGCCGAGGTCTCGGTGCCGATGCCGCTTGTGCAAACGGTCGATTTCAGTCTCGGCAAGATCGCGTACCTGTCGAACCTTGAACCGCGCGACGTGAAGTACACGCCGTTCTTCGATTTCGTCTGGGAGTACCGCCGCGACCGCAGTCTCGACGGCAAGTCGCTCAGCTTGGGCAACAAGGTCTACGCGAAGGGGCTTGCGCTTCATTCGCTGACCGTGATGAAGTATCGACTCGGCGGAGACTACCGTCGCTTTCAGGCCGTGATGGGGATCGACGACGACATCCGCGTGGCGGGCAACGTCGATGTGGTCATCAAGGGGGACGGTCGTCCGCTGTTCAAGGGGGCCGCCCGCGTGAACCAGCCTCCGCAACCGTTGGACCTGGACGTGACCGGCGTCGTCGAACTGGAGATCACGGTCGATTACGGCGACGACAAACTCGACATCGGCGACCGGCTGCATCTGGCCGACGCGAAGGTGGTGAAGTAGACGTTCAGGTTTGGGTCGCAATCCTCAGTGATTGGGCACAAGGGTTAACCATGTTCAGAATATCCTGCTTCCAGGCGGCAAAAGCCTTGATTTGTGTTGGCAGTTGGATCGCTTGCGGGGGTAGCACTCTTCACAGTGATGAGAGGTTGCAGGAAGTCGTCAACGCGATATCCCAAAACCGTACTTTTGTTGTCGCGGGCGAATTCACGGGCACCGCTCCTGATCGCTCGATCCACTTTGAAATTCGTTCCGGACTGCGGTTGGTATCGACCGGAACCATGAACGTCGGCAGTTTGAATGGACTTCGTGCGTACATCTCCAATGACGGAAAACACATTGTGCTGTGCAACGAAAACGTCGGCCTGACAATTTACGCCTCAGATGGGACAGAGTTGTCGAACTATGACGGAAATCAGCTTCTTTCCCGCCGCGAACGCGATTGTCGGCCCGGCGCAACGGGTTGCCATCCCGAGGGGAATTGGTGTCAGGACACCAATCCGGTGACATTCGTTACCGACAATCTTGTCCGCGTGACGCTTCACTCGGGAAGGACGATTGATTTTGAATTACAGTCCGGAAGAATCGGCCGAGTTGGCGAGGAGTATCTAGCCGCCGATGAATTCAATTACTCGTTGTGGTTGATGGTGGCGGTCGTGATCGGCATATTTCGACTCGGCATTCTTGGCTGGAATCACTTTCAGGGATTACGAACAGGGAACTCACAGTGAAAACCGCTGTCACGTTGGTGTTGGGCCACTTTCTGGCACTAATGATTCAAACCCTGGTGGCAGGTGCGGCGGAACCGGGTGTCATTCAGGCGCAGCAGGCTCGTGTGGAAGTCGTGCGGACGGCGGCTCCGACTGTCGTCGCGATCTTCTCGGCGGATGGGAACGGGGGCGGGTCGGGAGTCCTGATCTCAACCGATGGCTATGCGCTGACGAACTTTCACGTGACGAGTGCCACCGGTGAGTTCATGAAGTGCGGGCTGAACGATGGGAAGCTGTACGACGCCGTGATTGTCGGCATCGATCCGACGGGGGACGTGGCGGTCATCAAACTGCTCGGGCGCGAGGACTTTCCCCACGCGCCGCTCGGCGACAGCGACAAGCTGGCTGTCGGCGACTGGACCTACGCGATGGGCAATCCGTTTTTGCTGGCCACGGACTTTCAACCGACTGTCACGGCGGGAATTGTCAGCGGGTTGCATCGGTATCAGTACCCGGCCGGGACGCTGCTCGAATACACCGACTGCATTCAGGTCGATACGTCGATCAACCCCGGCAACTCGGGCGGCCCGCTCTTCAATGCGGCGGGTGAACTGGTCGGCATCAACGGGCGCATCTCGGTTGAGAAGCGGGGCCGCGTCAACGTCGGGGCCGGCTATGCGATCTCGATCAACCAGATCAAGCACTTCCTCGATCATCTCAAGGGGGGACACGTCGTCGATCACGCGACGCTCGGGGCGACCGTGCGAACGGGCGCAGACCGCATCGTGCTGATCGACTCGATCCTCGAACAGTCCGATGCCTATCGACGAGGTCTGCGGGAAGACGATGAACTGGTCTCGTTCGCCGGAAGGCCGATTGGCAGCGTGAACCAGTACAAGAACATCCTCGGCATCTATCCGCAGGGCTGGTCGCTGCCGCTCGTCTATCGGCGCGACGGCAAGAAGCAGGAGATCGTCGTCGAATTGAGGGCCTTGCACCGGGCGTCGGAACTCAAGCCGAAGGCCGCTCCGAAGGCTCCGCGTCCGAAATCGAAGGACAAGCCGGGGCCGGGCGATGACGCCGACAAGTCTTCCGGCGTGAAGCTGCCCGAGGAAAAACTGCCCGACGAATACAAGAAGCTTCACGTCAAAAAGGCGGGCTACGCGAACTACCATTTCAACCAGCAGGAGCAGCAACGGGTGTTGCACGGTTTGGAGCCGCTGCAAAGTTGGCGGGCCTCGACGGGACGTTGGAAGTTGACGGGCAAGACCGCCGCCAACGAGGACTTTTCGCTGACGATGACCGACAAGGCGCTGGGTCTTCAGTTGCCGAACCGTCCCGGTTTGCAGCCGCTGGAAAATGGAGCCGACTTCCTCGACGAACCGCCCGGCTCGGGTGGACTGCTCGCTGCGCTGCAACAACTCAAGCTGTTGCTGACCAGGGGGCCGGAGTCCTTTACCGAGTTCTCGTATGTCGGTAGCCAGCCGCTCAACGGGCGAGGGGCTTCGGTTGACGTGCTGCTGACGAGAAAGGGGGGCGTCGAAACGCGCTGGTACTTCCGCAAAGCCGATGGCACGTTTGTCGGGTTCGATTCGAGTCTCGGCACGGATGTCGATCCGTGCGAGATTCGCTTCCTGCAATTTGGTGACTTCGCGGGCAAGCGGTTTCCGTCCCGCTTCACGATCCGGCACGGAGACGCCGAGTTCGCGACGTTCGATGTGCTGACGCTGGAGGTTGTTTCTTCAACTACCGTCGAAGGGACGAAGTAGCGTGGACGCAAAGAAGTACATCGAAGGGCGAATTGCGGATCGCTCACAGGGGGATGCTGGCCCCGTATCACACCTGGTGTTCTATCGACGGACTCTCTTGTGTGTTCTCGTTTTGGTCCCATTGTTGGTCTTCGGACGTGTCGCACACCAGTCGTGGAAGCTTCGTCAAAATTATCCGTTCGGGTTCACTCATTGCTGCGACAAGATTCTCTCACTGACATTGCTGAATTATGCCGAGGCGAACGGCGGTTGGTTTCCCAAAGGAGAATCGTGTCCCGAAGCGTCGCTGAGTCTGCTCTATCGTGCCAACCCGAGTAATCTTTGCTATCTGCCGGGAAAATCGGTTCCAGAAGATACCGTGAAGGCAATCCTTGAAAATGGTGGGTTGCTTGGTCCGACGACATGCGGCTGGCACTATGTCGAAGGACTCCGCAACGACGACGATTCACGGCTCGGTCTGTTCTGGGACAAAGAGGGACTGAATCACAATGGCGGACGATTGCCCGAAGGTGGCCATTACGTTTGTCGTGTCAATGGAATAGTCGATTATGTTCGGGGGAAAGATTGGCCGGCGTTTCTGGTCGAGCAGGCCAAGCTACACAAGCAGTTGAAACGCGAGCCTGAGAAGCACGAGCCTGAGACAAAAAGTGAGGTTGTCGAGTGAGCTGCATTTTTGATCTCGTTCGAGCGACGAGGGCGATGGCTGTCGCGTTTGCGTTATTGGTGATTGCGTTTTGTTCTGATCGTCACGTCTCTGCGCAGTCGTCTGGCGAGACGATCACGTCCGTCTCGCCGAAGGTTGTCAAAATCTTTGGGGCGGGGGGTGGGCAGAAGTTGCATGCTTATGGCTCGGGGTTTCTGGTCTCTGAGAAGGGGCACATTGTCACGGTGTGGAGTCACATCTTGGATGGCGACAGCGTGACGGTCGTGCTGCACGATGGACGGCGTTTCGAGGGGAAGGTTGTCGGGGCCGAGCCGCCTCTGGACATGGCGGTTCTGAAGATTGAGGCGGAGGGATTGCCTTTCTTCGATCTGGCACAGGCGGCGGCGGTGGGACCGGGGACGCGCGTGCTGGCGTTCAGCAACGCGTGGAAGGTCGCGACGGGTGATGAACCGGTGACGGTGATGCACGGGGTGATCTCGGCCAAGACCTCGCTGGCCGCGCGGCGCGGGGCGTTCGAGTCGCCCTACAATGGCCCGATCTATGTGGTCGATGCGATCACGAACAACTCAGGCGCGGCGGGCGGTGTGCTGACGACGTGGGACGGACGGCTGCTCGGGATGCTCGGCAAGGAACTGCGGAACACGCAGACGAACACTTGGCTCAACTATGTGATGCCGATCAGCGAATTGAAGACGACCGTCGAGGAAATCATCTCGGGCCGATTCAGTCGGACAAAGAAAGACGACCCGGACGAGGACAGTCCCGGCAAACCAAAGCCGCGCCGATACGAAGCCCTCGACTTTGGCATCGTCACCATTCCCGATGTCATCAGCCGCACTCCGGCCTACATCGACCGCATCCTCCCCGGTTCGCAGGCCGAGAAGGTCGGCCTGCTGCCCAACGATTTGATCCTGTTCGTGGGAGAAGACCTCGTCCAATCGTGCCGGATGCTGAGAGATGAACTCGGCCGACTCGAAGCCAACGACCCGCTCAAGGTCATCGTCCGACGCGGCGACGTGCTGGTCAGTGTCGAGATGGTGACGCCGAGGAAAATGGAAGAACAAAACTAGCCCGACGCGCCAGCGAGGGCTTCGGGTTGATCGACGGTTCGCCCTCGCTTGCGCGTCGGGCTAGTTGAGGATTCTGATCGTGATTCGACGTTTGTTTTGCTTGCTGATGCTGCTTGGCTTGTCAGTGCGTTTGGTCGGCGCGGCCGATGGAAAGTTGGAGGCTCTCGAAGAGCAGGCCTTCAAGCAGGCGGCGGCGCTGGTCGATCCGTCGCTGGTGCGGATTGAGACTGTTGGCGGGTTGGAGCAGGTGGGCGAGGTCACGCTCGGGACGGGACCGACTTCGGGGGTGGTCGTGTCCGAGGACGGGTTCGTCATTTCCAGTTCGTTCAACTTTGTGTCGAAGCCCGTTTCGATTCTGGTGACGCTCGCGGATGGACGCCGCTTTCCCACGAAGCTGATCGCCAGCGACAAGCTCAAGCTGCTGACGCTGCTCAAGGTGGAGGCCACGGGGCTGACACCGGCCAAGCCCGCGTCGCGCGAGGCGGTGAAGGTCGGGCAGTGGGCGATTGCTTTGGGTCGCACGTTCGATCTCACCACGCCGAGCATCTCGGTGGGGATCGTCAGTGCGACGAACCGCATCTGGGGGAAGGCGATTCAGACGGATGCGAAGACTTCGCCCGTCAACTATGGCGGCGCTCTGGTCGATGTCGAGGGCAGGGTACTCGGTGTCATCGCTCCCTTGTCGCCTCAAGGCAATGGGGAGACGGCGGGGGTCGAGTGGTATGACGGCGGGATCGGCTTCGCCATTCCGTTGGAGGACGTGTACGGATCGCTCGACCGGTTGAAGCAGGGGAAGGATCTGCTGCCGGGGTTGCTGGGGATCACATTCGCCGGGGGGATGTCGACCAATGTCCCCGTGGTCGTGGACCGGGTGAGATACAACTCACCAGCACAGCAGGCGGGGCTGAAGACAAACGACCGGATCGTTGAGGCCAACGGTGAGAAGATCGTTCGTGTCGCGCAGCTCAAGCACGTGCTGGGCCGTCTGTACGGAGGCGATTCGGTCAAGCTGACGATTCAGCGCGACGACAAGTCGCTGACCGTCGAGCCGACGCTGGCCGGGGAACTCGTGCCGTATGAGGCTCCGTATCTCGGGCTGTTGCCGAAACGAACCGCTTCCACCGAGCCGGGCGTTGTGGCGCGACACGTCTTCGCTGACAGTCCGGCGGGGAAAGCGGGGCTGTTGCGCGGTGATCGCGTGGTGAAGTTCAACGGCTCGGACGTGGCGGATGCCCGCGCGTTGAGCGATCTCGTGAGCCGGGCGCGACCGGGCGACAAGGCCAGTGTCGCGTATGTGCGGGATGGGCGCGAGGCGACTCTGGAAGTGACGCTGGCCACGTTGCCCGCCAGCGTGGTTGGTGAACTGTCGGCGGAGGTGATCGAGCTTCCGAAGGAGGCCGCACCGGACAAGAAAGAGGGAAATCTCCCTTTGAAGGCGGCGAGACTTGTAGGGTGGGACCAGCGGCGCTTCGCCGCGCCGGCCCACCACGTTTTCTCGATGTTCCGGAATGGTGGGCCGGCGCTCGAAGCGAGCTTGTCCCACCCTACGTTGACGCCACTGATCGCCTTGCAACAGAAAGAAGACCAGCCTGCGGACGCAAAAGCTGCGGAAGGTGACTCACCAACAAAGAAACCGAAGACGGAACGGTTCACCGAGGAACTGGCCGGTCACGATCACAGCTTCTGGGCGTATGTTCCCGAGAACTACAACGCCTCGCACGCCTATGGCCTGATGGTCTGGATTCATCCCGGCGGCGACACGATGGAGGCGGCGATCAGCAAATCGTGGAAGTCGATCTGCGACCGGCGCGGCATCATTCTGATCGCTCCCAAATCGGACAGCCCCGCCAACTGGACGCCCGGTGAGGCGAAGTTCGTCGAGGGACTGGTGGCTCACGTGCGCGAGAA
Source organism: Schlesneria sp. (assembly GCA_043757695.1). Classification (GTDB taxonomy): domain Bacteria; phylum Planctomycetota; class Planctomycetia; order Planctomycetales; family Planctomycetaceae; genus Schlesneria. Next base: position 1,277 of record JAYVOX010000662.1, on the reverse strand, counting down.
GTACACGATCGACTCGCAGCGTATTTTCCTGCACTCGCACGGCAGCGGAACCCAACTGGCGAGTCTGCTCGCCACGAAGCAGCGTGAAGTCTTTCGAGGTCTCGCGCTGGCGGGTGCTCCGTTCGCGGGCCAGGTCGCCGATCAGGAGCCTGACTTCAAACAGCAGTTCCACTTCGTCTGCGGCGACGGCGACAAAGCTCTTGCCGCTGTGAAGAAGACGGTCGAGGCGCTCAAGAAGCTGAAGTTCCCGGTCTCGTTCTCCACAGCGAAGGGACTCGGCGCGAAGTATCTAGGCGAAGCCGAAATCGACGAGATCGGGCGTTGGGCGGATTGCTTGGATAGAATTTGAACGGGCATCACGAGCGGTGTGAAACTCTAAAACGTTGAGGCTCAGCAATGGCTCGTACTTTTTCACGCGAAGAGAAATATGGCTGTCTGTTTTGCCTGTTGGGCTTGCTCGTTGGACTTAAAGTGGGAGCTTGGACCTTCGCGGCATATGTTGATGCCGTCCGTGCGAAGGATCCGAGTGCCACCATCTGCGGATTGCCAGCACTGGCGGCGCTGTTTTGGGGAATGGTCGCAGGTGGGGTGACAGGGGCGATGTTGGGAATGGCTCTGGGTCGGTTCTTGCCCCAGCCGAAGCCGCCACGTTGCTGATGTCTGACGCCTTTTTGTTCGTTTGTGCATGCAGTGGATACGTGAGTTGGCGTTGGTGTGCCTAACGATGTTAGATGTGGTTGTGTCAAGGTTGCAGTTTCAGAGAAGCCCCCCTCACCCTAACCCTCTCCCCCGAAGACGGGGGCGAGGGGACAAGGCGAAGTGAAGACACGATGAACACTGACGAGTTCAAACGCCGTGAGGTGAATCGACGCCAGTTTTTGGGGCGCAGTGCGCAGCAGGCGGCTGGGGTGGCGGTCGGTGTTGTCGGACTGACGGCTGGAGTGGCGAGTGCCTCGGTGGGCCGGATCTCTTCTCCGAATGAGCGGGTTCGCGTTGGCATCATCGGCGTGCGGAATCAGGGGCGGTTGTTGGCGGGTGAGTTGGCGAAGCTGGTCGATGTCGAGGTGAAGACGCTGTGCGATGTTGATGAATCTCAGTTTGCTCCGGCAAGCCGTGCGGTGGTCGAGGCGGGGCAGAGGGAGCCGACGACGGAGCGCGAGTTTCGGCGGTTACTCGACGATCCGTCGCTCGATGCGGTGGTGATCGCGACGCCGGATCACTGGCATGCGCCGATGACGCTGCTCGCGCTGCAGGCGGGCAAGGACGTGTATCTCGAA
>JAYVOX010000661.1:0-3766 GCA_043757695.1 Schlesneria sp. | reverse complement strand
TTCGTCGAGTCTGCTGGCTCAGTCGCCCGTGTTACCCCCGCGGGTCGCATCAATCACCTCGGCACCCGCGACGAATGCACCAGCCACTCAGCCTCAAGTCACCCCTGCGATCGACCCGCTGCTGACCGAACTCGACCGCGCGATTGAGCTCACCAGCAAACGTCTTCTGACCGCCAATTCGCACTCGCCGTGGCAAATTTTTCACGGCATCCTCGCGATGAAACGCGACTTCCAATTGAAGTTGGGCGAAGGCAAGGTCAACGCGATTGAGTGGATTGCCACCGGCGAACCGCGCTTCGACAATCAACCGCTGTTGCTCAAGACTCCCCACGGTGCCAAGTTCCATCCGTACACTCGCAAGTATGCGTTTGAAGGACATCCGGCCCAGTTCATGGCGCTGATGTCTCAGTCGAACTTGCCGGTCGATTACAAGTTCAAAATTGGGCACGAGCAGGTTACGTTGACCGACTTCATCACCAACATCATGAAGGAAGTGAACTCGAAGGAGGAGCTCACGTGGGTCTTGTGGACGCTGCAGCACTACTTGCGGTCGGATACCCAATGGGTCAATCAATTCAATGAACCGTGGAGCATTGAGAAGCTCGTTCAATTGGAAACGGCAGCACCCGTTGTCGGTGCGGCGTGCGGTGGCAACCATCGTCTGTTCGCTCTGACGCGGACGCGCGACAAGCACCTGTTGCGCGGCGGGCAACTCCACGGTGTCTGGGCGGAAGCAGACCTCAAGATCAGGCAGCATGTGGAACTGGCACGGCAACTCCAGAACTCAGACGGTTCGTTCTCGGCCAAGTTCTACCAAGCACCCGGTGCGACGAACGATGTCAACGAACGCTTCAACACGACCGGCCACACGATGGAGTTCCTGTCGATTGGCGTTCCAACGCATCGGCTGAATGAGCCGTGGATCCGCAACGCCGCCGCCATGCTGTCACGCGAGTTGGTCTACAACGCGAATCGTCCGATCGACTGCGGCCCGCTGTATCACACCCTGAATTCGTTAATGATCTACCGCGATCGCCTGCGGGAGCAGGATGCCGGATGGCTGGCCGCGCGGGCCGCATCGCCTCCCAAAGTGGAATCCCCCGCGCCACTGGTAGCGACTCCCGTGCGACTCAAGAGCGAACCGGTCCCGACAACTCCACCGGTCATCGCAGCGACTCCCAGCAGCACCGGAGCATCGCCAGCCCCCGCAGTGTCGTTATCAACCATCCCGAAACTGGCCGCATTACCGAAACTGACTGAGGACACAAAACCTGTCGCCATCGAGAAGCCGATTGAGCCTGCAAAGCCGACTGAAGTGCCGATGCCAGCGGAAGTCTCGAAATCCTTGGAAGCGGTGAAGCCAACAGAGATCGCGAAGCCGAGCGTTCCAACTCCCACGACGCCTGCCGTTCCCGCTGTAAAGCCCATCGCGGTTCCCACACCCAATGAGACGGTCCCGAGCGCGATCAAGCCGTCTCAGGGGAGCTTGTCGCAGGCCATAAAACGTCCTGACTTTGCTCGATCGGTGACGAACTTACGCACCATTGATCCGGGGCGCGTCGTGCAGTTCCGGCCTGTGGAACAGCTCAACACGGAGGGACGACCGGCGTTGCTACCTGATGTGTCTGCGACTCCCTTGGAGGGGCTCGACCTGGCAATCGCCGATGAGCAAGAGTCGTTCGACTCGGCCCCCGGAACACTCAAGCCGCGCTTCGATTCCCCGCCACGTGCCAGTCGGATCAACATGCCGAAGCCAGCCGCAATGGTGGAACCACTCCTGATCCCGCCTCCACTCGATGAGACTTCCGTCGATGAACCCGCGTCGGCACTCCGCCCCGCGAACCCGCTGTAGTTATGCTTCGCACGGCCGAGAGTGAGACATTTGGATGTAGCCACGTTTCGCCAGAACGTGGGCGTTTTGAGCGTCCCGCCCGCACTCTGGCGAAGTGCGGCGACATCTCACTTCAAGCCGCGTGCGGCATAGGTTCAGGTCAGGTCTCCCGGCCATCGCTGGGAGAGTCTCATTTTGGGCCGGGTGCCGTTATTGGGCTGGCTTTCCGAGTCCCTTCGCTTTCAACGCGGGGATGACCATCGTCGGTCGCAGACACCGCGCGGGCGAGTCGATCAGCGCGAGTCCGATCATCGCCCCCGCAGCGTCGATCATCACGACTTCGCCGCTGAACACAGTCTCGACGGGGACGGTGTCGCGTGGTTCATCACCGTGTGAACGGACTCGCGGTGATGAGCCGTTCTCGACGATCGCGCCGCGCGGCAATACGCGGCCTTGACGCACGGCCACAATCTCGGCGGGGGCGAGTTGACGGCGAGGCAACTCCGGCAAGACCGCTTGCGGCGGAACGAGGATCGCAGGCAACGTGGTGGCGTACAGTGCATCGAGTGTCACCGCCTCTTCCAGCCGAAAGGGACCGATCGCCGTGCGACACAAGGCACTCATCACGGCTCCGCAGCCGAGTCTCTCACCGATGTCGCGGCCAAGCGAGCGAATGTATGTTCCCGATCCGCACTCGACATGCAGCTCGAACTCGGGCGGCTCAAACTCCGTCAACTGGAGCGAGAAGATGTCCACCGGACGGGGCTTCAAATCGACGACCTGACCGCGACGAGCCAACTTGTACGCCCGCTGGCCACCGACCTTGAGTGCGGAGATTTGGGGAGGCCTCTGCAAGATCGAGCCAACAAACTCTGGAAGGAGTTGTTCGATCTGGAGTCGCGTCACGCCGGACCAGTCTCCCCCCGCCACGACCTCGCCGTCGATGTCCTCTGTGTCGCTCCGCTGCCCCAATCGGAAGCGGCCGACGTAACGCTTGCGTCCCTCTTGCACGCGCGAGATCAGTCGCGTGGCCGGACCAACGCACACGAGCAGCACGCCGGTCGCCAAAGGATCGAGCGTCCCCGCGTGTCCCACTTTGGCGGGATGAACCAGCCGCTGCACGTGATCGACCACTTGGCGCGAAGTCAGCGCCACCGGCTTGTGAACGTTGAGCAACCCGCACCAACTCATCGGTGACCTCACGTAGAAATCAATGACCGGACCAAGCCGAAGCGTGAGCGAGGAAGCCGCGTGGTGAACGTCCGCGCTCACGCTTCGGCTTGGTCCGTTGCTGCCAATTTTCGCCACAACAACGAAAAAAGCCCCTGCGGAGGGGCTTAGAAGGGTGACTAACCGGATTCGAACCGGCGACATCCAGAATCACAATCTGGCGCTCTAACCAACTGAGCTATAGCCACCATGAAGTCGGTGCGAGATTCTAGCGACCGTCACTTTCGATGCAAGCCCATCACGGCCAGGCAACTCACAACCAGACACGGTGCTGACAATGTGGTTCGCGGGCCGGAGGAATTCATCGGATTCGTCACTTCGGACGGCGGCGCAGCTTGGAAAAGCTGATCCCCGGAAAGGGAATCGTGTCGGGAGTCTCGGCTGTCGCAGTTGCCGATTCGTTGGTCAACACATCGAGCAGCTCTGCGGGGAGCGGCTCGTCGCGAAGCGTTCTCGACGAGACGCGGCGTTCGAGGACGGACCGGAGCGAGCCGTCTCGATGAAACGCCTCCTGCGGTAGCGCGCCCAGAATCGACTGGACCAAACGCAGATAAGCCGGTTCGGCCAGTGGAGTATCGGGGAGCTGGCCGAGGAAGGCCATTCTCAGACCGGCGGTCACCAAATGTTCCACCGGATGCGGCCCGGTGCTCGGGTCGTAATCCATGCTCTCGGTGGCAAAGTCGCGTGCCCGTTCGACATCAAAGG
>JAYVOX010000660.1:0-3767 GCA_043757695.1 Schlesneria sp. | reverse complement strand
CCCATGTGGATCGTGAGCTTCGCCGACATGGTCATTTTGCTGATGAGCTTCTTCGTGCTGATGCTGGTCAAAGGGGAGCAGAAGACCGCCTCGAATGACGACATGTTGAGAGTCTTGGCCTCAATCAAAGTGGGGTTCGGCTACGTCCCGAGGCCCGATTCTAAGGATCCGATCGACATTGCCGTGTTCCAAGTGATGGCCCAGCGGGGCGCTGGAAAGATGCCGAAGCACCACGGACAGCGTTGGCTGACTGCGGCGGTGGAAGGCAAAAAGAAGAAAGACCCTGATCCCTGGGTCAAGGCTCAGTCCAACGCGGGTAAGCCGATCCGTTTTGGTCGGAACTCCGACGTGATTCCCAAATCGGCGTTCGAGGATTTGGATCAGATCGCGGAATTGATCCGGAACCACTTTCGAGTCATCGTGATTCAAGGACATTGTTCACCCGAAGAGGCGGCACGCGACGCGATGCAGGGGCACGATCTGTCCTTTCGCCGCGCGGCCGCAGTCAAGCTGGCATTGCAGTCTCGCGGTGTCGGTGCCGCGCGTTTGCGAATCGTTTCTTGCGCCAACCATGAATCTCTCAAAGACATCAAGGCAGACAGCCGGCAACTCGTGGTCGTGACGATCGGCACGTACATGTTGCCGACGGAAAACGGCACCTTGGTAGAAGACTTTCCCGCACTCGATGCGCAGCCGGTTAAAAAAGACAGTTCTCACAGCGGACACTAAATCATGAGACTCCACGGATGGGCATCTCTCGCGTTCTTCGGTCTGACCGGAACGTTACTGGCACAACAGACCGCCTCACCGCCGCAGTTGTTGCGTGTCCCTTCGACGCCTTCTGCGAGCGTCACTGACGCTCGCGTGGCGGAGTCTGCTCCGCTCCCGTTGCGTACTTCCGAGTCTGAACCGAGCTTGAGCCTCGCAGACGAACTGACCCAGTTACGCGGCGAATTGAAGTTGTTCGATGCCGCGCGCGACGAGGTTTCACGCGGAACCAAAACGGTCGAAGCCGAGAGTGATCGCGTGGTCGTCCAGCAGCGTCAGGAACTGCTTGACCTGCTGACCAAGATCGCCACGAAAGGAGTCACGCGCCGAGCCACTCCGATCGCAACCACTCCTCCCCAAACGGCACCTGCTGTCGATCCGATTGCTGAGCCACTCGTACCGAAAGCAGCACCGGTAACAGTTCCAGCAGCGATTCCTCCCGAGCCGCCCGCGTTCCCCATTCCCGATGATGCCGTTGACCCGTTTGCACTTGGCAAAGTCCTGTTTCGATCGGGTGACTACATTGCCGCCGAGAAGGCGTTCGCCAAGGTCCAACCGACGGACGAGAACCGGATGATGCTCAAGTATCTGACCGCGACCTGTCTGCGCAAGCGGTCGCAATGGAAGCCCGCGTCGGAAGCGTTTCAAGTCGTCTCGGGATCGGACCAAGACCCCGTGCTGCGCGATCTGGCCAAGTGGCAACTCGAAAACATGACCTGGCATCAACAGACCGAAACGCAGCTCGGACAGATGAAAGCCGAACGGGACAAACGAACGGCAATTGGCAAGAGCCGTTCGGCCGCAGCAGAGACTGCGAAGCCGTGAGCGAATCACGAGGCCGCGAAGGATGCACAGCGCAGATCAGAATGTGAGTCGTGGAACGACTCGCCGACGTAGCTCAGTCACTCCATGATTGCGATTCTGCTCTTCGTTGTTCTTGGACAAACTCTGAGCTCAAACGGACGGACGAGCCGTCCATCACGGGTTGTTCAACGGCCTGCTAAGGCGAGCGGCAGGAATTGCCGTACCGCGATGTAGGACGGGCACTCTTGCCCGTTCGGCTTTCTGTCTTCCAGCCGGGACGGGCAAGAGCGCCCATCCTACAGGGACATTTCTTCTTGCCGCTCGCCTAAGAGCCTGCTTGTGACTGGCTCGTAACGTTCGGTGTCACGCTGGTTTGGTTCGAGCCGCTTCCACTTTGCGGTCCATACGGATGGAGACCGGCTCTTCCATCCAAGCCTTGATCGTCGCGGCGACGGCGTTCAGGTCCGCGAGTTCATCCACGGTGGACGCCGCGATTGCCGTGGGCGACGATGTGGCGGCGATCAGTGCGGCATTGGCGACGGCTGATACGGTCGCGGGGCGTCGCCGGAACAACAGCAGCCCGACGATCCCCGTCAGTACCAAGCCCCCGACGATCAGTGATGACGACTTGAGGTTCGTCGCGTAGTTCAGCCATTGCTGGGCGGCGAGGACTTCCACACCGGGAGCCGCCGCAGGCGCGGCTGGCTCTGGCACCTTGCCGATGCTGACCTGAATCTGGTCGCGACCATCCTTGTAGCCGACCGCTTGCTTCACCAACTCCTTCGCTTCCTCGGGTGTGATCCCGAGCGTCTCGGCAGGGGGCGTGTCATCTTCCATCGGGAGCGGGATCAGCATCACCGCGATGGTGAGGCGATTGATATTCCCCTGTTGCTCTTCCGACTGGCGGTTGACCTTCGAGACCACATATTCGCTTTCGACGGTCTCTTCACTTTTGTTCGGCCCTCCCGACGCCGCGGCACCCGCAGCTTGACCGGGTGGGATGTTGCTGACGGCACCGGCCGGTCCACGCGGTCCTGTGGCCGAGGTCGTCTTCGAGGACATGACCGACTCCCGCGAGACCACCTTGCCATCGGGATCGAACTTCTCGCTGATCTCTTTGACGTGACGAAAGCTCATGTCGGCGGTGACACGAACGACCGCACGTCCGGGGCCGAGCAACCGCGTCAACAACTCTTGAGCCTTCGAGGCGAGGTGTGACTCCACATCGCGTTGATACGTGAGCTGGTCGGACGAGGCGAGGCCACGAGTCGAGTCCCGCTTCTCGGACAACACTTGTCCTTCATTGTCGAGGACCGTGACGTTGTCAGGGGTCAGTCCCTTCACGCTGCCTGCGACGAGGGCCACGATGCCGGCGGTCGCTCGACGACTGAGGGTCGCGCCCGGCTTGGTCTTCAACACAACGCTGGCCGTGACCGGTTTTTCCTCGCGCACGAACGGAGTCGGCTCGGGCTGCACGATGTGGACGCGCGCCTGGGCTACCTGGTCGAGCTGCATGATGGTGCGCGCCAGTTCGCCCTGGATCGCGCGGACGTAGTTCATATTCTGGACGAACGGCGTCGCCCCCATCGACATTTCGTCGAAGAGCTCGAATCCCTTGCCAGCCCCTTTGGGGAGACCGGCCACGGCGAGAGTCATCCGCGTTTTCTGCACTTTGTCGGCAGCGACGAGGATCGTCGTTCCACCGGCAGTCAACTTGTATGGCGTTCGGTCGGCATCCAGCTTCTCAACAATGGCGGCCGCTTCTTCGGTCGGCAGTCCCGTGGCGAGAGTTTGGTAGTCGGTCTTCGTCACCCAATAGCTGACGCTGCCCACCGCAGCCACGACGGTCAGCAGGGCACCGGCGTAAACGGCCTTGCCCATCACGCTCTGTCGCAGCCAGAGCTGTTGAATTTGCTGACGGAATTTCTGCAGCCCGTTCATCGTCCGACTTCCGTGAGAATCCGAGCCACGTTCGAGATGAGCGCGACGACATCAAACGTATCGGTTGCGAAGACATTTCCGGATGAACCGATTCGAGGGACCGGCAGAGATCGCCAGCGGGGAACACGCGCTGATTTTGCCGATGCATCAAGATTTGGCTCTCCGCCATTCCTGTTGGCCCGCAGAAATTAGCCGCAGGGCGCTAGCCCCGGTTAAGCGAAATCGAACCGGGGCTAGCGCCCTGCGGCTGATGT
>JAYVOX010000659.1:0-3773 GCA_043757695.1 Schlesneria sp. | reverse complement strand
GGGAAACTCGGAGCAGGTTCCCCAGTCTACTTAAAAGAATTCCTCGTGCAGAACGGTCTAGGGACAGAACTGCTGCGGGAGGTGGGTGTGCCGAGGGTCGGTCATCCCGTGTTTGGTATCCGGTTTTGGATTGAAGGAGATTAGGATGAATCGTTTGTTTGGTTTGGCTTTGGCGTTTGGTGTTGTGTTCGCAATGGGTGGCGTTGCTGAAGCTCGTAGCTGCTGCAAGCCCGCGAAGGTTAGGTGCTGCAAGGCTCCGAAGACCAAGTGCTGCCATGCTGAAAAGCAATGCTGCAACGCCGCTCCGGCCCATTGTGCCGCTGCTGCTCCTTGCGGTAACGCCGCTCCTTGCGGTAGCGCTTGTGGTGCCGGTGGTTGCAGTGCTGTCGCTGCTCCTGCTGCCGCTCCAGCCGCTGCTCCTCAGCCACCAGTTGAAAATGCTCCGAAGCCAGCTGCGTGAATTGTCACGCCTGCTGTGTCGTCATGAGTTTCATGAACGACGCGGAGATGGTGCATTCAAAGAGGGCTTGTCGCACTTGCTGCGACGAGTCCTCTTTTTTTCTTTGGCTTTGTTTCGCTCAACACGTTTGCTCAACACAGCCCGAACACGAACACACTGAGGCAGGAATCCGACATTTGAAACTCGGCTGAACCCATTCGATCCTTGCGTATCAGCAGATGAGGACTCTTCTCCGTTCGACCTTTCGTGAGTCCAATTTGCCTTTGAGCCGTCACCGATTTGTCGGTTGGAGCGGTTCCAAGCGGCGAATCGACTTGCGATTCGGAGAGACGACGAAGACGGAGCGATCTGGGAATTCGCGAGCCAACGTGGACAGAGCACTTTCGCCCGCAGGCAATCGCCCGAGCAGAATGTCGCTCGTCAGTCCCGGATCGTTGGTTACGAAGTCGAGATGACTCGCTTCCGTCTCGCGCTGATCGACGAGAACCAGCGCTGGACGTTGTGGGACCGTGCTGTCGATCCAACGGCGCGTCTCCGCTTGCTGCCGCCGTGGGTGCGCGATGGAGTTCATTCCTCGAACGATCCGTCCCTTCCAGCCGCCATCTAGGGTGAGATAGTTTCCGGCTAGTGACAGGATGAGCAGGCAGAACCACCAGATTTTGAGGCCGCTGCGGCGTGAGTCACTCCATTCAGCGAACAGCCTTTGGGTGGCAGCGGCGAGCAACAGACACCACAGCGGCGATGTCTCAAACACGTAGTGCCAGCCCATAATCCCCACGTACCAATACGGGAAGTGAACGGCATGCAGACTCAGAATCGCTGCCGCCACGAGCCACCAGCGCCGGTCGAGTTGCCTCCCCGCGCTGACGACGACAATCGTGGCCAAGAGCAACGGCAGTGCATCGAACGTCCACAGCCAACTCGCAATTCCGCGAGTGAAGGCATTGGACGCCGCGAGCGACGGCGTGAGGTTCTCGGCCCAATGATCGTAATGTTCGATCACTTTCGGCCCGAGATGCCGTTCGCCGCGCACCACATTGTTGAAGCCATAGACATGTCGTGGAGTGTAGGTCTCCGTATAGAGTTGATACGGGGACGTGAGCCAATGTCCCGTGATGTCGCGGTTGTAAACGAGCATCACGCACCAGCCCGCAACCAACGGGAGACCCAAGCCAAACAATACCGCCAGCCGTTGCCACCCATTCGTCGTCCAGCGGTTCCTGAGTGGTGAAGCGGCACTAGCAGTCGCAGCCTGCTCATCGCGCGCGTGTTCCTCAGCAGAGATATTGCCAGTCGAAATCTCCCCGTAAATCAGCCACCACACCACTGCGACACCAAACGGCAGGCCGACTCCTGCCGCAGTCATCGGTCGGCAGAGCATGGCGAAACTGAGTCCGATCCCCGCCACGGTCGCGTCCCAACCGGAACGTGTTCGCCCGAGTCGCGTGATTCCGAGCAAGAACACTCCGAGACCAACCAGCGTTGGGTGGTGAGCCAGCAGCATATTTCCGAACAGACCGACTCCTGGTGACAACGCCAGCGCCAGCGCGGCAATCACTCCGACAAACCGTCCGCCCAGTTCTCGCCCCGTCCAGAAGAGGAGCAGAGTCGCGATGGCTCCCGCCCATTGAGGCCCCCAGTACGGATGTCCCCAGGCGACGAACGGTGCCAACCACAAGCCCGTTCCTGGGTAGTAGCGACAAGCCATCCGACCTTCGTTCAGCACGTGCATCTGGTCGAACAACTCGGGGTGAACGGGGGGACTCGGAAACGAGAACCGTCCTGCCAACAACGTCTTCGCTTGGAAGAGATAGCTGTACTCATCGTGGTAAGCCGGAGGCAGGTCTCCGATCCGCGCGGCGATCCCGGAACTGATCGACCACGAGACTCCCGCAAACAGCAATGCAAGCCACCAATCGGTCGCCAAATTTGGTTGCGAGGTAGCAACCGCCAACGCGGGGCGTCGCGCGGCGGACCGACCTCGGCCTGAACGAGACAGCATCAACGCTACAGGAGCCATCGCCAGCCAGAGCAATTGTGCGGTGGCCAGCCCTGGCTCCCATTCAGCAATCAGACCGAGCATCGCCACAACACAAGCGACCAATCCACAGGACCAGCCTACAACTTGGACCGGCCAAGAGACGCGATCACGCTGGAATTCGGAGGCAGAACCAGTGGCCATCGACATCAGAAACGAACACCTTCCCAGTGAAACTTCTTTTAATCCTGATCGGCTTACTTAAAAACGATCTCAAAAGGCGTTCAACCTGCTCCGAGTCTGTGAACGTGTCGATCCCACAGTAGGGCACAGGCGAGTTGAAAGAGTCCGAGATGATTGAACCAATTCTTGTCATAGCGGACCAGCAGGATGCGGCACTTTGACCGCCAGCCGAGCGTGCGTTCCGCCACCAACGTGGTTGGAATGATCTGGCCCTTCTCAGTTTACAGGCCGGCTGATGACCTTGATGTCGTTTCATTTGGGAGTGACCGGCATCGGGTGACACCCAATCGAAACACTCTGGCTCGCGTTGCGAAGTCTTGTGGAAATACCATGAATCGCAATTGCGTGGTGCGTCCACCGTCAATCCCGACCGCGTGAGGCATTTGCGCCGAATACGCGATCATCACGGGAGGCGAGGCCAAAGAAAAGACCGAGGGCGTCTCAGGCGAACCTGACACGCCCCCGGATCAATACCTCACGACAAGAGCGGGCCAACGCCTGTCGCTCGGCGAGTGAGCTTCGGAGCAGCGCTTATGCCGACACGACGGCTCTCGCTCATTTATTGAAAGTTACTTCAATGCCATGCCTGTTTTGAAAGTGGCGGGGCCAATCTCAACGATTATCCCCCACGACGCTCGCGGCGTTTCAACTCAATTGCGACTTTTTGCTGTTTCATCGTGAGGTCGCGATGACGTTGAGAGGACACAAAACCGCCGGATTGCAAAGACTGACAATGTGTCAAACACGACAGGAGACCTTAGAACACCGAGGCATCAGACTTGGCCTATGACGGCGAGGCCATCGCGACTGAATTCCTGCGAAGTTCGCTCTCTGCCGTTACACTGAGTCACGCATCCACACGTTCCGTGCCACGCCGCGTTGTGAGCCACAATCTCTTGCCTCGGTTGCCCCTTCATGACTGAACCTCGCCCTGCAAACATGCTTGCCAACTCAATCTCCTCCAGCCCGATGACCGTGCCGCGCTTCATGGCTGCGAAAGCCAAGGGAAAAAAGTTGTCCGTGCTGACGGCTTACGACTATTTGTGGGCCGGTCTGTTCGACGAAGCGGGAGTCGATGCCATTTTGGTGGGT
>JAYVOX010000658.1:0-3777 GCA_043757695.1 Schlesneria sp. | reverse complement strand
GCCCTTGCGACTTTCGCAGCAGGATGAGGTCCACGATGTCCTCTTCGATCCAAACCTCACCCGTCCTGGGATCAATTCCCGCAGCATGCCCCTGCTTGTCGGTCAGGTCATGCACCCGCTGGTACTGCTCCCAAAGGCGTTGGGCTTCGACAATGTCGGCCTTGGTCAACGGTGTCTGAACGGTCGCAGTGGACATGGCGAACTCCTCGAAGTTGAGCGTCGGATCGGGAGAAACTGTACCCTTGCGACCGCCTCCTGACGAGATGAGTTCACCCGAACGGTTTGACTCGGCCTCGCGAATCAGGACTCCAGCCAATCAACCACGGTCAAGCTCGGGATGGGGGCAAAGTCTTTCACGTTGTGCGTGACGAGAATCAAGTCGTGAACCAGCGCTGTCGCGGCGATGAACAAGTCGAGCTGCGGAACGGGGCGACCCGAGTCCAAGAGGGCGGCGCGAAGTTCTCCAAATCGCACGGCGACATCGGTCGTGACATCCAGCACCACGACCTCTTGCAAAAAGTCACGCAGTGATGTCAAGCGAGCTTCCGGCGCACGAGAACGAAGCGCCCAGACGTAGAGTTCACCGACAGTGATCGTCGAGACAGCCAATCCCCCGCCGTGCTGTACGAACTTCGAGAAGACACGGGAGACACCCTTCAGATACGCCGAGCAGATGTTCGTATCGACCAGGTGCCTCATGGATCAACCTCGGGACGATCGAGCTTTCGTGCGGCATAGGTCTCTTCCACGAATTGGTCGAGAGCATCGCCATCGTCGGCCCACGCTCCGAACGCCCGCCGCAATCCTTCGCCGGGCGGAAGCATCTTCGTGATGGAAGCCGACACGGGTACGAGCGTCACCAGCACCTGTTCGCCCTCAACACAGGGCAAAGGTTGATCGAACTCAATCGTTCGGCCGTGAACTCGGCCATTCAATGTCAGGCTGTTGGTCATAGGCTTGTCTCCTCGACAGTTACTCTAAACGTGTCCGTCATTCCAGACGAGACGACTGCGGCGATTCGTCGGCTCCAAGAGAGTGAACACTATGCGTGTGGTTACGGCTGCTTTCGCTGGCGATACAGCTCGCGGAAACTCTGCTTCGGCATCGGTGGGAGGTCGCGCTGCTTGCCCCACGCGTTGAGACTGTTGTAGACCATGAATCGCGGCAGCTTCGGGAAGACCCAGCGGCCGATGCGACCGGCGGTCGTGAAGAGCCAGGTGTTGCCCAGCAGGATTCTCGCGAACATCATGCTGAGCCGTTTTCGCCACGGCAGCAGACCTCGCACGGCGATCTCGCGACGCCAGGTGAGAAGCTGCGTGTGGAGATCGATCTTCACCGGACAGACATCGCTGCACGAGCCACACAGGCTGCACGCAAACGGCAGACTTTTGTGAGCCTTGGCGTCGCGAGACGGCGCGAGGATCGAGCCGATTGGTCCCGGCACGGTCGTCTCGTAGCTGTGGCCTCCGCTGCGCCGATAGACCGGACACGTGTTCATGCACGCGCCGCAGCGGATGCAGTTGAGCGAACGGCGGAACTCGGGCGAGCCGAGAATGTCGCTGCGGCCATCATCGACGAGGACGATGTGCAGCTCACCCCCTTCGCGCGGGCCGTGGAAGTGGGACGAGTATGTCGTGATCGGCTGGCCGGTTGCGGAACGAGCGAGCAGTCGCAGGAAGACGCCCAAATCGGCGGCGCGAGGAATCAGCTTCTCGATCCCCATGCAGGCGATGTGAACCTTGGGAAGGCTCACGCCAAGGTCCGCGTTCCCTTCGTTCGTGCAGACGACGAAGCCGCCGGTTTCGGCGATGGCGAAGTTGACGCCGGTGATGCCGATGTCCGCCTCAAGGAACTTCCGGCGCAACTCACCGCGCGCGGCGTTGACCAGGTACGGCGGGTCGGTCGCCCCCTTGTCGGTCCCGATGTGCTTGTGGAACAGCTCGCCAATCTCTTCCCGCTTGATGTGAATCGCGGGCATGACGATGTGAGACGGGGGCTGTCCGAGCAACTGCACGATCCATTCGCCCAGGTCCGTGTCGGTCACTTCGATCCCGTGCCGTTCGAGGAACGGGTTGAGATGACACTCCTCGGTGAGCATCGACTTGCTCTTCACGATCTTCTTGCCGGCGTGCTTCTGAATGATGTCGAGCACGATCTGATTGTGTTCGGCGGGCGTGCGCGCCCAGTGGACGACGGCACCCATTTTCGTGGCGTTCCGCTCGAACATTTCGAGGTAATCGCCGAGCCGCGACATGGTGTGCTGCTTGATGCCAGAAGCCCGCGCCCGCAGTTCCTCCCACTCGGGTAAAGTCGCCGCAGCCTTGTCCCGCTTCGAGCGGACAAACCACAACGACTGATCGTGCCAATGCGCGCGAGCATCATTCGCCACAAAGGCGGTCGCGTTCTCGGGATGCTCATGATGAACGGTGGCGGTCGAGGACATACGGCGGGCTCAGCAATGAGAGTCAATCAAACAGTTGCTTCAGCGGGACAGAGAACCCCGGCAACACGTCGTCGAAGCGGACAAGATCGCCATTTTTGAGCTGCTCTTCGTCGCGGTCAGAGCGGTAGATGCGAGCGGTCTCAGTGTTTGGGTCAACGACGCAGACGACGGGTGTCCCGGCATCAAGGTATTCCACCACTTTCTTCAGGATGTCCTTCCAGCGATCCGTCGGCGAACGAACTTCAAGGATCAATTCTGGTGGTGCCGGAAGGAAGTAGCCAGTCAATGAGCCGTTCGGAACCTTACTTCGGCTGATGTAGCAGATATCACAGCATCGAACGGTGTCAGGATTCCGCTCGGTGACGATGCAGGTGTGGTTGGAGAGGACGTGTCCGAACGACCCGTGATCCACATGGCTTCCCAGAGCGAAGCCAATCTTCGCGCAGACTTGGCCATGTCGAGGGAATGGAAATGGCAAGTCAGACACGACTCCGCGCACCAACTCGACAGGCGCTTCAACGTCCTCCAGTTGCATGAACTCTTCAGCGGTTAGTAATTGTGTGTCCATCACCTTGTCGAATTATGACTCACGCGGCCATGAGTGAGACGTTTGGGGGTAGAGCCGTTCGTACTGTAGTCTTGTCGCTCCGCCGACAAGACATCCCCGTCGGCGGAGCGACGGGGCTACAGTAGACGATCTGCAACAATGTCTCATTCACGTCCGCGCGAAATCTATGTTTTGTCGTCATGACGGCTGTCGTCCCGCCAGAATTTCGGCCACGTGCATGACCTTGATCGGTTTCTTTTGTCGGTGGATGAGGCCGTACATGTGCATGAGGCAGCTCATGTCGCCGGCCGTCATGACTTCGGCTCCCGCTTGTTCGTGATCGTGGATGCGGTCGAGGCCCATCATGCACGAGACGGCCTCCTCGGCGACGGCGAACGTGCCACCGAAGCCGCAACATTCGTCGGGCCTCTTCAGCGAAACGAGTTCGATTCCTTCGAGGCCGGAGAGGAGTTGGCCAGCCTTGTTGAAGGCGGGAACCATTCGCTCGCTGCCCGAACCGAGACGCAGTTCGCGCAAGCCGTGACAACTGTTGTGCAGTCCGACCTTGTACGGAAAGTGGCCCTCGACCTTCTCGATCTTCAGCACATCGACCAGAAACTCACACAGTTCAAACGTCTTCTTGCGGAGGGCTTCGTAGTCGGCGTTGCCGTGCAGCAGCTCTTCGTAATGATGCGTCACCATCGCGGTGCAGCTTCCGGACGGACAGACGACGTATTCGTAGTCCTTGAAGATCGACAAGAACTTCTCGGCGAGCGGCTTGGCATCG
>JAYVOX010000657.1:0-14244 GCA_043757695.1 Schlesneria sp. | reverse complement strand
GGCCCAGATTTTCCGATCGTTCAGAAAGAGGACGAACAATCGCTTGCCATCGCAGGCGATCGTGCTGGTCGCCTGAGTGTTCTCGCCGTGCATCGCGGTCTCAAACTGACCGCGATGCAACTCCGTCTGCCAGACCTGCCGGCCGTCCGCACGATCGAGACACAGCACCGACTGAACTTGCTGCTGCTCATCGGCCGTCTCCAGGTAAACACGTTCTCCCACGATCGTCGGTGACGAGTGGCCGCGCCCCGGCAGTTTCGACTTCCAGACCACGTTCTGAGTCTCAGACCAATGGGTTGGCACCGCTGGCCCGGTCGAAACTCCGTCGGCATTGGCTCCCCGCCACATCGGCCAGTCATCGTCGGCCCAGGCGATCTCGGGAACGTCAGCCGGTTGAGCCTGCTCCGTAGCGGCGACTTCTGGCATCTTCGGAACGGGCGGACCGGCACGCCTCCCGCAACCGAAGGAACTCACAACCAACAAGCCGACCAACCACAGCCGCCGCATTTCATTGTCCTTCCAGAGTGTGACCACCAGTCCGTCCGCATGACCGTTCGCGGAACGCACAGACGGAAGCGGATTTGTAGTCTGCCGGTGCCCGGTTTATCAGTCCCTGCCCTTCAGAATTGGTGGAAGACCGGGGTCGGCCAACGTCGATCCGCAGGTCGTGCCACACTCCGCGCGAGGTCTCAGTCAGCCCACTCACTCGGGTGTGGGCAGCGTGGCTTGGAGGAACTCGCGCACCCGGCGGTTGGTGAAGTAGTTCACGTGATGCACGCCGGTTTGCACTTCGGCGGCGACGTTTCCGGGGCTGGCGAGCTCTGTATTGAACAGCAGGACGCGATCGCGCAGTGCGTCGGGAACATCGCTCATCCAATCGGCTGGCTGATCGAAGGCCCACATGCTGGCGGTGTGAACTACGAGGTCATTCGGCTCGGCGAAGAACTTGTCGAGCAACTGATCGCCCGCTTCCTTCAGGAGTGAAATCACGTTCAGGGTGTCGCGATTGGGAGCGTAGTTCGAGGCGACGACGAAGTACTCGGCTGCGCCCTGCGGACCAGCCTGCTGCAAGCGTTCGAGGAACGAGTTGTCTTGGCCTGGGTGTTTGTCGGCAGTCAGCGGGTTCATCGCTTGCAGGCCGGGGATGTTGTCGCCGATTTCCTGAGCCAGCATGTAGAACAAGAAGCCGCTAAGGCGACCGTACAATCCGGTCGGATCCTGGCTGACGAGGTTCACCAAGACATCGGCCATCGCAGCCCAGTTCTTCGGGTTGGCGAGGTGCGTTCCGGCGTTGGGAACTCCGACGAAGACCACACGGCCGACCTTGATCTTCGGCTTCAGCAATTCCATCAGCGCGCGTGCGACGAGTCCGCCGCGACTGTGACAGATGATGTCGATCTCCAGAGGCGCGTGGGCGTCATGGCCCTGGTGCCACGTCTTGGGCAATTGCTCCAACAGCAACTTGGCGTTCTCTTCGGGCGACTTGGAGAGTGTCCAATGATCGAAGCCGAGGACCGCGCGATAGCGGCGCAGCATCCAGTTGAACAGGTTCTCTGCTCCAGCCGCTTCACCGGAAAGTGACTTGGCGAAATCGGCCAAAGTCGGTTCACATTTGGAGAAAGTCCCGTGGATGATCAGCAGCGCGCGATCGACCTGACCTCCACTGCGCGGCCGCGTGAGCCACTCGCCGCGATCGTCAATCCCGGCGCGCGGGGCGTTGTTGTCGGACGAGAGAATTCGTCGGCGTTCAGTCGGCGAGCTGTAGCGGAACAGTCCTTCCTCCGGCACTTGTTCGCGATCGAACTCGGCCGCGAGTTCTCGGACGAGTGAGGTTTCGGTGGAGCCGGTCCACGACTTCACGAACCACGTTTTCACAACGTTGACGAAGTCCATTACGCCGCGTTCGTGACCCACCAGCGACCGCAGGACCTGTCGCGTCTGATCGGCTGACTCAGAAACATTGTGTTCATCGAGCAAGCGGCCGAGCGGTGACAGGCGAGTTGCATCGGCGGCTGGATTCCCGGTGACGGCTCTCCAAAACCGGAGTCCGCTGCGTTCCACCAACTCGATGGTGATCCCGGGTGTGGCGGCCAGTGCGCCCCGTTCTGTGGCTCGCATCCCGCGCGTCCCCGTGAACGCAGCGATGCTCGTCGCGAGCAGGTTGTCTGGCAGTGAGATCGTGTCGGCGAGGTGATCGGCGGTCGCCTGACGGAAGCGACGCGGTGAGACGATGCTGGGGCGCGACGGTGTCGGTTCCGGAGGCGCAATTCCGTCGGTGGGCAATTCGGATCCGCCCGCTGGAGACCAGAGCGTCTGCAGCAGCCGCGCCGTCGGATCGCCGTAGAGCACGAAGCTGGACCACGTGAGCGCCGTCTTGGCGGGCATCGTCTGGTCGGCTCCGGACTCTTGCAGGTCTTTCCAAATCGCCATGCGGGCGCGACGCAGGGCCTCACCGACACTAAAACGTTCTCGCAGCAACTCGCGGTAGAAGCCGATCGCCAGCCAGCGTGCGATCTCATCATCGACCGGCCACAGCGGCGCGATGTACGCGGCCACCCCCTGATTGATGCAGGCTGTGGCGAGTCCGGTCACGTCCGAGTGTTTCGTGGCGGACTGGTCGTCGTCATCCATGCCCGCTTCACATGCATTGGCGAAGATCAGCCACGGCGGACATTTGGCCCACGCGAGCGTGTTACGAATTTCCCGCGCGTGCAGCAGCCCATCACTCAGCACCCACGCACTGCCGTCCGAATCCGTCGCGCTGAAGAAGGCATGACCGGCATAGTGAATCACATCGAACAAGTCGTCGCGCAGGGCCATCCGCAGATCGTTGATGGAGACGCGCCCCCCAATCCGCACGTCGATTTTGAACTCGACGACGCCTCCCATTTCGTCATTCAGTTGCTGAAAGGCGTCTGCGATCGCGGTCGCTTCGACGCGCGCACTTGGCAGCGGCGCGGGCGTCCAACCACGCTTGGTCATGCTCTTCGAGAACTCGGGCGTCGGCGCGGGATCACCGATCACCAACACGCGGATCACGTCGGACGAACGTCGCACCACGGGCCGCACGAGCTGCGTCTCCATGAACACTTGCCGGCCGAGTGCGAACCGTTCGCACAACATCCCCTGCCGGTCGTGCATCAGCTCCCAGGGGAACTTCATCAGCGATCGCGGCATTTGCAGCGTGAGATGTGGCGATTGATCGTGTCGGGCGGTGATCGTCGCGCGCTCCGCATCCAGCGCTTTGACCAAGTCTTGAATGATGTCTTCGCCGAGCGATGCTCCCAACGATCGGAGTTGGTCGCGCAGTTTCTCGATCGAACGCGATTGATGCAGCAACACGTGCAGTTCGCGCAGCGTGGCCTCCAACGACGACTTGTAGACGCGACTGTCTTGCTGATAGATCACGCCGCTGCCAAGTGACGGTGTGAGTCGCACTTGGAAACGCGAGACTTCGCTACTGGAGTTGGCGGAGTCTTGAGGATCCAGCGACAGTGTGAGTGACTCGGATTCACCCAGTGATTGAAACTGCTGCCGCATGTCCGAGATGACCGACTGCGAACTGATGAGTCGTCCGAGTGCCGCATCGCGTGCCGTGCTGCTCGCGTCGGCCAGCATGGAACTGATGACACGCCACAAGGCGTGCGGCTTCTCGTGAATTAGCTGAATCGCACCGATCAGCGCCGACCAGTGGACTCGCCGTGAGAAGTTCAACCGCGCATAGCTGGAACTGGAGAGCGAGAACATGCGGCCCGCATCGGCTTTGATTTCCTCGGGCGTACGGGCGGGAGGCAGCAGAATCGAAACGCCCTGCCGCACACGCTTTTCTCCGGGACTCGAATACAGAAATGCCTGCTGGTCTCCCGAGCCGCCGAGCAAATGTTCCGAGTGCAGGTGAGCGATCGTCTTTCGAATCAACTTGTAGAGACCGCGAACCCGTTCGTGCTGCCCGTGACCCATTGGGACCGGAGTGTTCGGATCGGACTCACCCGCACGGCCATTTGGAGTCGGACCCTTGCGCGGACTCTGCTGGGCCTGAGTCGGCTGCTGTGCGCTACTCAGCAACTTGTTGCTGAAGGCAACTTCGATGGCGTCCAACAACGCGAACAGATCGACCGCCGGGAGAAACTCGATATCGTCCAGGCTCTTGTTCTGCACGGCTGTTGCAGGAGGGGTCGTGACCGTCAAAGCTGCTGCAGAGCGTGAGGATCGGAGGGAACGCGCGTTCAATGGCGACGGCACGCTCGTCGCAACAATCGGTTCGGACACGGAGACGCGATGCCTTTTCATCGTCTTTTTGCCAGCCTGCGAAATCGCGTCCAGCACGTGCCAGTCACCGAGACTGTGAAGCAACGCCAACGCGAGGGTGTCGAGAACGCGCGCGACTTCGTCGAGAGCCTCCAAGTTCACGGCGACGAACCCGGACGGACGCCGCCCCAACGCGGGTTCCGCTTCGACGCAGTTCAAGAACGACAGGGCCAGTTCCTGCGCCAAGGGCTTTCCGTCAATTTGCCCTTCGACAGTTCGACCTGCGAGACCGTTCCAAGTCTGAAAAATCTTCGAGTACGGAAGTCCCTCATCGGGCAGGATGTCCTGAGAACCGACGAAGACTTGCGCCAGTCCTTCGAGTTCAAACAGCACTTCGACAAACGCGGCAGCTCCCACGTCGAACAACACCAAGTCGAATCGCGGATCTCGTTTGATCGGACTGAACTTCTGCACCGACTCGGTCAAAACTTGCCGCAGTTCATGGATCGCCAGTGAACCCGAATTGCTGAAGTCGTGGCAGATCGAAAAGAGTTGCTGATGGACGGCGTTTCGGTACGTCGTGCGATCCGCCTGTGAGAGCCGCGCGATTGCGTCGGCAAACCGCTCGGTATAAGCCGGGTCGTTGGGATCGCCCGGTCGGCCGCCTCGAATCTCTTGCAGCGGCTCGGGCAACGCTTTGAGCGGCAGGCTTTGGCGAACGTAGCGTGGATTGATTCCCAAGCCAGACAAGATCAACACGTAATGTTGGGCAACGACTTCCTTCAGGCCCCAGTCGAGGAACTCCTCCAGCGCACGCGCGTCGCCGGTGTTCACGTCGCGGCGAACCGGTTCTTCGTTCTGTGTCCGCGAATCATCCGCGCGCACGACATAACGCTTGGCCCCGATCGCCGTGTCGTATTGCACGGCCAAATGCAACTGGCGACTCGGGCCGAAGCTGCGCATTCGCTTTAAGTACGCGTCCGTCGATTCCTTGATGTGGTTGTCGCCACACAGATAGACGAGTACGCCCAACACCGCTGGCTCGGGGGGTTCTGTCGCGTTCACCGACGAAGAAGCGGTCTGCAATGGCCGCTCCTTCCGTCCGGTTGAGTCCGTTGAGGAGACCACACGAGATGAACGTCGCTTTGGCATCGAGACCACCTATCCACGAATCGAGTCGAGTCCGACCGGTGCCATGCGGTTCTCACCACAAAACGGGACGGCCATCAGCGAAACAGGCCCGCATCCAACCATGCCAACCCGCGCGACGATTGGACTCGTGGAGAGGGGCCTCTGTACAGAACGGACTCTCATTTTTTAGACGCTCCGTATGTTCTGGTTCTCAACACGCGGCCCGAATTTCCTGTTGCTCGGGCGATGCGAGTTGGAACGACGTGTTGCCAGTTTCCCACATTGGAAACGATTGATCCTGTGACCGTCCTTCGAACGTCTGGTGAATCTCAAAGAAAGAAGTCGCCCGGTCAGGGAGTGACCGGGCGACATTCGTGATTCATCGTCAACGGGCGGATCGTGGAGTTGCGATCAGTACGGATCGACGACTTGTAAACCGGACGCGATCCCTGTGGCGTGAGCCGGGTCCGCTTGCGGAATCATCGTCGGGCCGGAGGCGATTCCCGGTGTCGAGTACATCGGCTGCTCGGCCATCGTCGGATATTGCACCGAGTAAGACTGATCGACGAACTGTTGACCGGCCAGCATGGGCTGTTGATAAGCCATCGCCGGTTGAGACATCACGCTGCCGGTCGGACTCCACAATGCCGTCTGCGTTCCATAGGTCGGCAGCGGGTAGGCTCCGGCCACCGTGCCGTGTCCGTGTCGCCGATCGTGTCGAGTCAATCGTCGCGTATCAACCGGATCCGTGAGAGGCATCGCGGCAAACGTCGATTGATCGAGTGAGATCGGTCCCGACGCGAAGGTGCTCGGCTGCGAGTAGCTTTGGTTCAGCATCATGGCCGAACGCCGGGCATCGCGACGGTTCGAAACGGTGGCCAATCGCGAATGAACCTCGGGCTGATTCCACTGCGTGGCGAGGGACCGTTCGTAGTAAGCGGCCGCCTGATCGGGACGGCCCGCGTCGTGATGGACCTGCCCCAGATGAGCCAACGCGATCGGGTTGTTCGGTTCGACTTGCAGTGCCTGACGCAGTGACTGCTCGGCCCCGCCCGTGTTGCCCAACTCGCGTTGCAGCCAAGCCATCTCGACGTGCGAGGAGGTCGCGTAAGGTTGAGTCTCCGCCCAACCGGTCAGCAGTTCCTGAGCTTCCTCGGACCGCTGTTGGAGCATCAGGCTTTGAGCCAGCGCGTGATAGGTCGGCTGGTGCATCGGATCGACCGACAGGTTGTGCCTGAGGACACGTTCGGCTCCCGGCAAGTCCCCTTGCTTCTGCATCGCCATCGCCAAATTGTGGCGGTAGTCGGGGTGATATGGATCGTCGGCGATGGCTCGTGCGAACTCCTGCCGCGCCGCCGCGTAGTTCCCCTTTTGGTAGTAGCCCATCCCGGAGTTGTTCATCACCCAGCCGTTGCTGGCGCGACAACCGGTCGAGAGCACCAACAGCCCGAGGCAAATCGACATCCGTGTGAATTGACCCATGTTGCGCATGGCTTCGCAGCTCCTCTATTCGTGGTAGCAGGACCGCCAACCGTCGATCAGCCTGTGGCAGGCAGAGTCGAGGTCGCGTCGTTTTGATTGAGATGTGAGTGGGGGAGAAAGTCGGCGGGAACATAGTCCACGATTTCGAGGCTCACAAGACGACTTTGCTTGTTGGAGACCACTGGCGACCGAAACTTGAGGCGGAATTCGCGGGAACCGGCGGATTCCGCGAATCAACCGCAGTGACCATCGCCAATCGGCCGGTTCAGCGGGGAAACCTTCCCTGCTTCATCCGTGCTCCGGCCCTGCCATCCGTGCGATCTCTGTCCTTCAACTCGCTCAGATCAGAGGGGATCGCACGGATGGCAGGGCCGGAGCACGGATGAAGAACTACACTTCACGCGGCCCTGAGTGCGACGTTTCGGGCGAGACGTGTGCCGTGAGGCCACGGGTTTCTGGCGGTGTCGAAGCACCCGCAGCCTCACGGCATGCGGCTCACCAAATGTCGCAATGTTCACCGTGCGAGGTATACGTCCACCGCTCAGAAAGACTCCGTTTGGCCCGCGCGAGCTAGAACTCAATTCCTGCCGGTCGCCTTAGGGACGTTGCTTCACCGCGCATCGAACACCTCACGACACCCGTTGCGACGCGATTCTGCGGGAGCTAGAGTCCGCCTCGCTGCTCGATGTCTTGAACCCGTCCGCGCGTTTGTCTGAATGAGGTCTCACCATGCTTCGATCTGCTGTTCGACGGAGTCGCCAGACGTGGCCGTTCCTGTTGTCTGTGACGCTCGTGATCGGTTGCGGCGGTTCGGTTGCGGGACCGGCCAAGCCGGTGGCTTCGCCCGCAGTTGTCGCCCATCCGGTGGTCGCGGTGGAAGCCGCTCCGCCCGCGAGTCCGTTCGTTTTGGAAGAGGGGTTTGACACGCTGACCTTCGCCGACTTCGAGGCTTTCGCCGCTGAAGCCGACACGTGGTCTGCAACCGCAGAGGGACTCCAGTGTGCTGGCAAGCCGAAGGGCTACCTCTACTCGAAGCAGTCGTACCAAAACTTCACGCTTCGTCTCGACTACCGGTTCCCTCGGCCAGACAACCTCAAGGACGACGCCAAGTTCAAAGGGAACACCGGCTTCTTGGTCTACATCACGGGTGAGCACAAGCTCTGGCCGGTTTGCCTCGAAGTGCAAGGGAAGCATGTGCAGATGGCCGCGATCAAAGAGAACGGCGGTGCGGAGCCAGTCAAAACGGAGGACGATGACACAGCGCGGCAACAAGCTCGCAAGCCCGTCGGCCAATGGAACAGTCTCGAAATCGTCTCGCAGGACGGCGCGTTGTCCGTGCAGTTAAACGGCACGCCGATCAGCAAATGCGATCCCGACTTCATCAGCGAAGGCCCGATCGGCATTCAAGCCGAAGACCATCCGTTTGAAGTGCGACGGCTGCGACTGAGACGCGACTGATCAGACGGCTTTGTACGATGAAGCATCCGCACTCAGACCACTATTTCGTCAGGCCCGACTTCTTCCAACGGAGTTCCTTCCATGTTCAGGCTGCTGCGACTCACCGCCCTTTCCTTGAGCGTGATGTTCACCGTCGTTCCGTTCGCTGCTGCGGCTCAGAACGGGAAGAAGAACAACACTCAAAAGAACGATGAGCGTCGCGAAGATGCCGCCGTGCAGAAGGCGCGACAGGATGTGAACGCGGCGGAGAAGTCACTGCACGACAGCGAGAAGTCGGCGCGGCAAGCGGCCGACAAACTCAAGTCGGCCCTGCGCGATCAGTCGAAAGCGGCCAGCCAAATTCAGCAGCGGCGCGATGATTTGGAAGAGAAACATGCTGACCTGCTCGGACTGACCGAAGCGCGGCGGACGCTCGATGTCGCCCGCAAGGCTTACCACAAAGCGGGCGCGCCGATTCTGAAGCACGTCACCGAATCGGCGAAGCACAAGGAGGCTCTCGAAGTCGCCAGGCAAGCCGATCAGCGATTGTTGGCGCTCCGGGCTGGCGAAGACTTGGACGACAACGAACGACTCAAGCTAATGGCTGAGGCGGCGAAGTCGAAGCAGCTTCCTGATCGATTGGAACGGGAGGCTCTCGACGCCGACGAGTCACTCAAATCGGAGCGGTCACACTTGCGTGATGCCGAAGCGGCCGTCGCCAAAGCCAACACGGCGATGGAGCGGGCGGTCGAGAAAGATCCGGAACTCAAGTCGGCCAAGGATGCGTTTGATGTGGCCAAGAACCATGTCGCCACCGCTCGGCGTGACTCCGCGAAGGAAGTTCGCCAGTTGACCGACGCTCGACAGAAACTCGCCCGCGAACAGAATGACCTGCAGCAAAAGATCAACGCCGACCGCAAGGACGACAACAAGCCGAAGCAGAACAATAAAAGATAGGCCCTCGTTCGGCGCGGGTCTCCCGACCCCGCCGAAACGCCCGACCGAAGGTCTCCTCTGCGATATTTCATCGCCCCGCGAGGCAAGGCGATCAGTTGGCTCCCAACCAGCTCGCAGCGTGAGTTTGAAAGTTACAGATTTCGGAAGAGTCGCGACGCGACGGAAGACGATCGCACGGTCTAAACTCACGTTGCGGTCTGGTCACAAAGTGAACTCCGACTTGTGGTCTATTCGACAAACCCGGACGGCCAAGAGTGGCCATCCTCCGTCACAAATTCACCAGATCGAAGGAACGAGATGGCCACACGCAAGACGACTCTCGGTAAAGCCGCTTCCGCCACGAAAGCCGCTTCCGCCACGAAAGCCGTTGCGACGACGAAGGCTTCGGCGCGAAAGACGGCGGCGTCAAGCGAGGTCTCACCCACGATTGGCGAGTACCTCATCCAACGGCTGCAGGACTATGGTCTGACTGACATTTTCGGCATCCCCGGTGACTTTGTGCTTCAGTTCTACGGGATGTTGGAGGCGAGTCCGATCCGCGTGATTGGCAGCACGCGCGAAGACTGTGCGGGCTTCGCGGCCGATGGCTACGCCCGGATTCACGGGATCGGAGCCGTCTGTGTGACGTACTGCGTGGGCGGTCTGAGCCTTTGCAATTCCATCGCCGGTGCGTATGCCGAGAAGTCACCCGTCGTCGTCATCAGCGGCGCGCCGGGGATGGCCGAACGGAAGTCGAACCCGCTGTTGCACCATCGTGTGCGCGACTTCAACACGCAGCGCGAAGTCTTCGAGAAGATCACGGTGGCCAGCGCGGCGCTCGAAGACCCGCTCACCGCATTTCGCGAGATCGACCGCTGTCTGGAAGCGGCCGTCCGTTTCAAGCGGCCGGTCTACTTGGAGTTGCCGAAAGATCGAGTTCACTCGCGCTGCCCGCATCCGCATGTGCCAAAGCTCGACCCGCCCGTGAGCGACCAAGCCGCACTGGATGAAGCATTGGTCGAAGCCCAACGCGCGATCAACGCCTGCAAGAAACCGGTCATCATCGCGGGAGTCGAACTCCATCGGTTTGGCCTCGCCGATGATGTCGTGAAGTTCGCCGAGAAGAACTCAATCCCGATGTGCGCCACGCTGCTCGGCAAGTCGGTCGTCAGCGAAAAGCATCCGCTTTACCTCGGCATCTACGAGGGGGCGATGTGTCGCGAGGAACTGCGAACGTACGTCGAGGAGAGTGACTGCGTCATCATGCTCGGCGCGTTCCTGACCGACATCGACATGGGGATTTTCACCGCGAATCTCGATCCGCGCAAGTCGATCTACGCGACCAGCGAACAGACTCGCATCTCGCATCACCACTTTCACGACATCTTGGTCACAGACTTCGTGAAGGGATTGGGCCAGCTCATTTTGAAGGCTCCGAAGCGGCCGATGCTCGCCAAACCGAAAGGGGCCGATGCCAAGTTCAAGCTCGAGTCAGCGGCACCGATTACCAACGCGCGCCTCTTCGCCCGCATCAACGACATGCTCGATGAGACGATGGTCGTCGTGGCCGATGTCGGCGACTGCCTGTTCGGTGCGGCGGACCTCACGATCTACAAGAAGACGGAGTTTCTGAGCCCGGCCTATTACACGTCGATGGGCTTCGCGATCCCGGCGTCGATTGGCGTCAACGTCGCGTCGCCCGATCGCCGTCCCATCGTCCTCGTCGGCGACGGTGCATTCCAGATGACGTGCATGGAACTTTCGACTGCAGTGCGCCACGGGTTCAATCCGATCGTGATCGTCCTCAACAACAAGGGCTATACGACCGAGCGGTTCCTGCAAGATGGCCCGTTCAACGACATCCTCAACTGGAACTATCACCGTCTGCCCGACCTGCTCGGCGGCGGTTGGGGGTTCGAGGTTCACACCGAAGGGGAGTTGGATCAGGCTCTCCACGCGGCCCTCGCTCACAAAGCGGCCTTCAGCATCCTGAACGTTCACCTCAAGCCCGACGACATCAGCCAAGCCTTGAAGCGACTGGCTGAGGGACTGTCGCAGCGGCTGTAACGCGATCCAACGCTCCGCCGCCGCACGACTTTGCAAGGACTTTGCCTCGCCAAGCGGAGCGGGGTTCCGGAGTGGAATGGCACATCATTTCGGCACGTCGTTGGCAATTGCGCGGGCCAAGTCTTCGATGGCTTGGGGGCTGATTTCCGAATCGTGTGAGCGGAGCCATTCGATGTCTGCCAAGGCTTGTGTCCAGCGTTTCGTCTGGTAGCACACCACAGCGCGGTAGAACCGGTCGCGACCGGAATCGGGTTTGAGCAGCAGCAGGGCGTCCAAGTAATGCCGCATCCGCACAGACTCTTCGGCGGCGGCAGCGGTGCCGAAGAGATTGCGGAGCATTCGCTCCAAGATCGCGCGCGGCGGCGAAGTTTCGAGAAACGAGGGCTTCCACACCTCATCACTCAGCGACTCGAACTTCTGCTGCGCGGCGGCGTTGGTCAGCAATTGGCCGCGCTCGAAAACGTCGATCAGTTGGGAGACACCCACTTTCGGTTCGTGTCGCGCGAGGAAGTGCCTTGGCATCCCGACTCCGACCACGTGCAGCCCCATGCGCCGAGCGATCTCGATGTACAGGACCGAGAGCGTGATCGGCAGGCCCTCGCGATCGTCGAGCGCCTCATTCAGGTAGCTGTTCGCGCGATTGCCGTAATCTGTGCGACTGCCGTGAAAGCCCTGCTGTTCAAACAGATATCGGTTCAGTGCGGCGAGTCGCTCCGCTGCGGTGGCCTCTTTCGTAATCGCCGCTTCCGCCCGCTGGGCATGACGTTCGACTTCCTTCACGTAGGCGTCGATCTCCAGCTCGGGGTTGTCCAGCTTCGAGACCAGCAGTCCGGCACGAAGCAGATCGAACGGGGCGTCGTCCTTCACCGCGAGCAATTTCTCTAACTCTGACAGCGTCTGCTGGAGTTGCACGTCCGCCGCGAGTTGCCTGACGCGAGCCGCCTGTTGCTCCAACTTGGCCGCGTGTGATTCGAGCAGTTCGACTCCCGCCGATCCTTCGCTCAACACAACGTCTGTCGGGCTGAGCGGCTTCGCGGTGACGGACAGTTCGCCCACGAGTCGCTGGACTCGTTCCACCAATTCGGGCGACGGCTTGGTGGACGCAATCGTCTCCGCGACGCGAAAGCCTTTGAACTCCGCTTCCGTCTGCCGGAACTTGCAGAGGCCAATTCGGCCCGACTGGTATTCGGTATCGGCCACTTCAATCACGAGTTGGTCGTTGAGGTAACAGAGCAACCGCTCCTGTTCGACGCGCACATTCAATGAGTTCCAGCCGGTCTTGTTGAGTTGCGGCGGTCGCACTTCGCTGAGCACTTTCCAAGCGTAAAAGTCGGGGCCATCGAAGCGACTCAACCGCACGCCGCCGTTGCTGGGATAGAACCCGTAATGCCGGTCGCCTCCATCCGAGTGAAAGACCAATCCCGCCGCTCCTTCGGCTGGCTCGAACTTCACTTGGACGGCAACTTCATACGGAACAGTCGGTGCGGCTTGGGTCGCCAGACACAGCGAACGTCCGCCAAATCCGGCCCCCGCGCCACTCACGAAGAGGTGTCCTGATCGTTGTCGCCAGCGACCTCCCCACGATGCCGTCCATTCTTCGGGATCGAGGACGCCGATCGTCAGCCAGCGATCCATGGGGATCGGGTTCGGCTTCGCGAGCAATGGTTTCAACGCGTTGATCGGGATCGCAAATCCGAGGTTCTCGGTCTTGAGTGACTTCAGCGTGAGCAGCCCATGCACGCGTCCCTTCAGATCGAGCAACGGTCCGCCGCTGTTGCCGCGTTCGATCGGCAGTGCGATCTGCAAGATCGCGCGTCCCTCAATCTCGCGCCGACCGGACAACACACCGCTGACGATGCTCCGTTCGAGACCGGCGGGATTCCCCATTGCGATGACCGCCTGACCTTCCTGCAACTCGTCCGAGTCACCCAGGGAGAGTGCGGGAAGATCGGTCGCGTCGATCTTCAAGATGGCCAAGTCCTGCGAACGTTCGGTCGCGTGAATGGCCACAACGTCGAACTTCCGTCCGTCGTGCAGTGCGACGCTGATCGGGCGCGCGTCACCGATCACGTGCAAGTTGGTGGCGATGAGGCCGCGCGCGTCGATGATGAACCCGGCACCGAGTCCCTGTTGCTCGCCATTGCGACCGCGAAACGTGACCACGACAACCGACTTCTTCACCGCGACCGCCAGTTCCTGCACCGTCTTGTCGGGCGCTGTCTGATCAGGCGCATGCGGTTTGTCGGTCGCGAGCTGTTTCCCTGTTATGGCTTGGTCGATGGAAGGCTTGACCTCCTCTGACCACGCAGTCATTAGCACCGCAAGCATTCCCCGTAACAACAGCCCCCGTGCAAAGCCGATCATGCGTGAGTCCTCGAATTAGAAAGAGTGGGCCGGAGATAAGGCCAGCAGGAGCAGCGTCAGACTTCTGACAGCAGCATTGAGAGAGCCTTCTCAACCAGCTCGGGCCGAGTCATCGGTCCATGTTGGGCGATGTGTTCAACTTTGCCGCCGGGATCATCCACCCACAAAAAAATTGCCGTCATCGTGACCTCCAAGAGTGATTAGAGCGACGCCTGCTCGCGCTCGTCAATCAGATGTCGTGGTCCTCGCTGGAGCGATGTCCTGAGTCGAACAATTTCCACCACGGGCTGATACCTCACGCGGCCAAAGCTGAGACACTGGCGAGCCGCATGCCGTCAGGCTGCGGGTTCTTGATCGCCGCCAGAAACCCGTGGCCTCACGGCACACGGCTCGCTTAAAACAGCTCACTCCTGGCCGCGCGAGGTATAAGCTCTCGACTGTCTGCGCTGCGGCGGCTTTCATGTTCACAATCAGGTACTCGTATTCAGGACGATCAGGCATGTCTCGCGTGGTTGAGGTTCGTCATCCGCTCGTTCAACACCACTTGGCTCGATTGCGAGACCAGGTGACTCCGCCGGT
>JAYVOX010000656.1:0-14256 GCA_043757695.1 Schlesneria sp. | reverse complement strand
TGCCGTAAGGCCACGGGTTTCCTGCGGCGATTAAGAACCCGCAGCCTGACGGCGTGCGGCTCGCCTGGGCCTCAAATCAAGCCGCGCGAAGTATAATTGCGAATTGAAGAAGTCCTCGCAGTCGATGCTTTCCATTTCGCAACTATTGACTTGACTCATCACGCATATGAAGCAAATCGTAGCCACGTTCACCAGAACGTGGGTTTTGCAGTTTCCTCCACGTTCTGGTGAACGTGGCTACCACCATGATGAGTCAAGTCAGTAGTTGCCGATCAGATCGTTGATCCCGCCCTCAACCACTTCACCCGAGAGAACCCACTCATGTCCTTCGCCGATGTCGCCGTTCAAATGCTGGAGTTCGTGCGGATGCGCACGCTGATAACACTGGATGAGATTGCCAAGCTCCCGGACCCCGCAGCCGTGTTGAAGTGGCAGCCGGGACCGGGCCGCGCCCATATCGGCTGGCAACTGACGCACATCGGTATCACCGAGGAACTGACGGCAACCGAGCGACTGAACGGCACCGCACCTTGCTGGCCAGAGCTGGTCCCGCGCTTCAAGTTCGGCAGCGTCCCCGATCAGGATGTGCCAGACATTGGGACGATCCGCAAGATCCTCGACGAATCACGATCGCACCTCGCCCCGTGCCTCGCGCGGATGAAGGATGAAGACCTCGACCTCATCCCCGCGTGGTACACCGAACGAGGTTGGCCGCTGCGCCGCATCATGCAGATCATGGTCTGGCACGAAGCGCATCATCAGGGCCAAGCCCACCTCACGTTCAATCTGTGGAAAGCCGCTCAGCAAGGGTGAGGTCGCCCAGCTCGTTCGCCCACAACGTGAGTCCCCCGCACCGACCGGCAACGAGACCAACCGCGAAGTGGCCTTCACCGTAGGCTCGTGAAACTTTCACCGCCGGTTCCAGAATTGGAGTCGAGCGTTGCGGTCTGCCTTTTCATCCGTGCCCCGGCCCTGCCATCCGTGCGATCATTCCGATCGAAGCAGAGAGATCGCACGGATGGCAGGGCCGGGGCACGGATGAAAGCTGACGAAAGCACTCGTCGGGCCGGAGATCACGGTGAGGCCATTCCACGGCTCACTTCGCGGGAACTTCGACCGCCGGGCCGAGACGGATGTCGCGCAGTTTGACGATCGTGTTGTGGTTTTGCAGACCAAGAAAACCCTTCGTCGAGCGGAGGCCCAGCAGCGGCGAGTCGGCGGCGGTGACGTTCGTCACGCGGTGCCCGTTGTGCCACGTGGTCACGTGTTGGCCTCGGCAGTTGATCTCCAGTGAGTTCCATTCGCCGACGGGACGACTGACGCGCGGGTTCGCTCCGGCAATGTCATAGACCGAGGCCGAGTACTGATAGTCCTTGAGCTTGAGGTGCGCGGGAGCGGCATCGTCGAGAATCTGGACTTCAAAACCGGCGGGAGACAGCGTGTCGTTGTCGCGGTGATGGTTGCCATCCTGAGGGACTCGCACATACAGGCCGCTGTTGCCACCGGTCGAAAGGCGGTATTCGAGTCGCACGTTGAAGTCGTCGAACTCGGTGTCGCTGCGCAACCACGGCCCCTTCTTGCCGGAACAGATGATCAATCCATCGGCGACCGACCAACAGGCTTCGGCCACATCGCCGACCGGTTGCCAGCCTGTTAGATCGCGTCCGTTGAACAGCGGTCGATAGCCGTGTTCCGTGATGCGAATGTTCTTCAAGAGGAACTGGCCTCCGACAGGAACTTCCACTTGGAAGCCGATGTGTCCATCAGGCTGCTTCAAGCCCGCAACGGAGTATGCCGGTTGCCCGTTAATGAGGAGCGACACCGCGTCACCGACGACGCGCACGTCGAAGGCATTCCATTCCCCGGCAGGCTTGGCGAGGCCGATGCTTTGCGCGCCGGGCAGATCGCCGATGTTCCCTTCCTTCCCCTGCAACAGGTTGATCTGGTGCGACGGCTTGGGACCGGGCTTCCCCTCCTGAGCAGCTCGAATGTAGAGGCCCGCGTCATAGCCCTGCGGCTTCAACGCCTTCCATTCGAGATGCAGGTCGAAGTCGCGATATGCATGATGACTCCGCAGCCAACCGTCTCCCGACTTGAGCCGAATGCAGCCATCGACCACGTCCACTTCGCAGTCGTGCTCGACCGACCAGCCCTGAAGCGAGACTCCATCGAAGAGCGACTTGGAAAATCCGACCGACTCGTCGGCAACAGCCGCTTTCCCAATGAGCATCTGCATGAAACAAGCGGCTGCGATCAGCACGCCGCAGCCAGAAGAACGTATGCGATTGTGCATGGTGTGATCTCCAAAGTAAGGGGAGGGGATGTTTGTCATGAGTTGCCAGATCTCAGTTACCAGAGGTCAGTCGCGGTGGGGGGCGACATCAGACTCACAGTCAGGCGACCGTTATGAGTTCTCTCCACCATACCAACCCGCAGCGTGAGCGAGGGAGTCCGTTGAGCGACGCCCTCGCTCACGGGGTGCAGTCGCTAATTGGTGGTCGCGGTTTCTTTTCCCCTCTCCCGCCTGTCTTCGGGGGAGAGGCTGGGTGAGGGGGGATTCTCTTCGATGGGTATCTACGCTCAAATGAAATTGACGGATGCGGACGACGACTGCATGACAGCTTGAACGTTCCTCGATCACTCAGCCCCTCACCCTAACCCTCTCCCCCGAAGACGGAGGAGAGGGGACAATACGATGACCACCAATTAGCGACTGCACCCTCGCTCACGCTGCGAGTTGGTAAATCATTTTCTGCCGGTCGATTTAACGACGGCACCCCATGCCCCTTCGCCCAACAAATCGCAGCGGGCGATGTTCAGACTACAACTACAGGGGGAGCAACGGGGCGACTGTCGGTGATCTCTCGGGCCAGTTCCTGTCCGACTTCAGATAGTCGCGCTGGACGGTCTCTGCTAGAAACCCGCGTCGGTCGTTGCCCCTGTTCGCGTGATCGTGCGAGTCAGTTCAAAAACTCAGTGAGTCCTCATTTCATTCCTCTTGTCACGGACGATTGCCATGCTGCGATTTGGGCAGATGCCGCTCCTGACCCTGCTGGTGTTTGGAGTCGGTTTGGGTGGTGGATTCGCTTGGAAGACGGGCTTGATCCCGGTGGAGCTCAGTTCGGCACGCACCGGTCAGCTTGATGATGACCTCGCCACGCTGCGTGGCGACGCCAACGGAGCGACTTCGACCACGGCGGCCTCGGAGGAGATCGCGATCACCGCTGCGACGCCCGACGATCCCGCGATTTTCGAGCAACAGACCGAACCTGCCGACGACGAGCCGTTGTCTCCGGCTTCACAGACGGAACCGCGTGCCGCTTCGTCCGCCGTGAGTCTCGCAATTGGCGAGCGGCCTGTCCCGCGCGAGATCCCGGTTGATGAGCACGCTCGCGAACGGAGTGTTTCGAGTTCGCAGCCCTCGCGCCGACCGATCGTCGTGCATCAAGCGGGACATCGTGAACTCGACGAGGCGACCGCCCTTGTCGCGGCGCCCGGCAACGCACTCGCGGACGAACTGCAAGCCATCGACGACCAGATCGCCAGTGGTGAGACTCTCGCCGCTCATCGCGCGCTGTCGAAGTTGTACTGGAGCCACAAGGAACATCGCGCCGCGTTGCAGCCGCGTCTGGACGCATCCGCGCGCGCCATCTTCTTCCAACCACAGCCGCACTTCGTCGAGCCGTACGCGGTCCAAGCCAACGACCAATTGCGTGTCATCGCCAACAAGTACCAGCTCTCGTGGGAGTACCTCGCGCGACTCAACAAGACCGAGCCGCGCCGCATCCAGTTGGGCCAGAAGCTGAAGGTCGTGAAGGGGCCGTTTGCCGCGATCATTGATCTGCAAGACTACGCGCTGACCGTTCATCTTCAGGGCTACTACGTGAAGCGCTACGATGTCGGGATTGGTAAGGAAGGCTCGTCGCCCGTTGGTAAGTTCAGCGTGCTGAACAAGGTTGAGAACCCGCAGTACACCGGCCCCGATGGGCGCGTGATCTCAGCCGACGACCCTCAGAATCCGCTCGGCGAACGCTGGATCGACCTCGGCGATAGCTACGGCATCCACGGTACGATTGACCCCGATTCCATCGGCAAGGCCGCGTCGCGAGGCTGTATCCGCCTACGTGACAAGGACGTGGTTGAGGTCTACGACTTCCTCGTGAAGGACTCCGAGGTTGTGATTCGGAAGTGACTGCCCGGAGGTTCCCCCGGTGCGGAGATTCGTCGCCGGTCCCATCCGACATCAAGTGCGATGGCTCTATACCTCGCGCGGTGGAAACTGACGTGACAAGCTGCGCGGGACATCACGTCAACTACGGTAGACTTGTCGCTCCGCCGACAAGTGGTCCCGTCGGCGGAGCGACGGGACTACAGTAGCGCGGCAAGGCGTCAGTTTCGGCCGCGTGAGGGATAAATCTCGACGAGTTTGCAAACCGGTCGAGTGCCGGTAACGATGAACGCATCGGTGAGGTGGTGCCCGTGGCACCACGCCGCGAGGACTGCTCCGCGTGTGCCTCCCAAACAAAGGAGCGACAGATGACGACCGTGGCCTGCGATGTCTGTGGCGAACGATACAAGGTGGCTCGTTCGGCGTTTGGGCGGTCGCAGAAGTGCAAGGTTTGTCTGGTTCCCTTCGACGTTTGTTCGCACACCGTGGCTCCCG
This sequence comes from Schlesneria sp., assembly GCA_043757695.1. GTDB lineage: Bacteria > Planctomycetota > Planctomycetia > Planctomycetales > Planctomycetaceae > Schlesneria. Next base: position 9,593 of record JAYVOX010000656.1, on the reverse strand, counting down.
ACGAGACCGACGAGAAGGCCGATGGTGAGCCGGACACTTCCGAATTCGAGATGATTCAAAAAGCCATCGGATCGGGCCTCACGACACTCGCACTCGTCGGCTGTCTCGGGTGGATGGCGTCGTTGCCGTTTCGCGATCCGCGCGCGGTCGAGTCAAAAGCGTTGCTGGCCCCAACTCAGCAACCCACTCAACCAAAGTCGCTCCCGATCGTTGTCGCAACGAGGCCAGCAGTCAGTACCACACCAAATTCACCGAACAATGCCGTGACGAATACCGTCACCCCAACTCCGCCAGCCATTGAGGTCAGGCCTGCTCAAGCCTCCACAGCACCAAAACTGGAGCGGGGCACGAAGGTCCGCGTGCGAGAGGGCGAGAGCTTGGTGGAAGCTGAAGTCGTTCATGTGGTCCAAGTGAAAGCGGATCAAGTGATTGTCGTCGTTCGCCTTTTGGATCGACCTGCATTGCTGCATGTCCGAATGGATCAAATCGAACTGGCCAGCGACCAACCGGCCGCTGGCAAATCGGACGTTGCCTCATCCAAACCCAACCGCGATCCGATTGTCTATCGCGGTGTCCCGATCAACTACAACGGCCCAGGTTCAATCGCACCTTCCGGTCGAACAGTGACTTCAATCCAGCAACTTCAAGTCGGACAGATTGTTCAAGTCCAGTGGGGAGCAACCTGGTATCCAGCGGATGTCAATCAGATCAAGAACGCCGCAACCGTTCGCATCCACTACCGAGGTTGGTCTGACAAATGGGATGAGGATGTTTCGCTCAACAAGATTCAACTCGCTCACGATCACACCGACCGCAGGTGATCGGCGATTGTGCCTGACGGGAAACAATGGGGCAGTTCGTCCATTGTTCAGCCGCGATGTAGCAGCACCGGATTTATACTTTGCACGTCCCAAAGTGAGACATTTGAATGTAGTCACGTTTCGCCAGAACGTGGGCTGTTTGAGCGTTCCGCCCGCACTCTGTCGAAGCGCAGCTACGTCTCACTTCAGCCCACGCGAGGTTAGACCCAATAGCGGGAGTGACGAACGATGACCGAGGCTTCCCGAAAAGCGGCCGCAGTGAAGGACGATCGACGAAGAATTCAAAAGCGGATTCTCGATGCTCTCCACTGCGAGATTGAGGGGCCTGTTGTCGAGCGGTCCTACGTGCTGGCGCTCTTCGCGGTGGCGTGCGGCATGTTGCTACTTCCCGCCGCCTATCTGAGTCTGATCGCGCTGATCGGCTATACGATCTTTTGGCACGCAGTTCATCTGAGTACACACGCCGCCACGGGACGGCCGTTTACTGTCGAACATGCTCTCACCGCGTTGCCGTTGGTGGTCGGGCCCCTTGCGATCCTGTTCGCGATCAAGCCGTTCTTCGCCCGCAATACCAAGGCCGCCCCTCCCGATAGGCTGAAGCGTGAGATCGAACCGTTTCTGTTCGAGTTCGTCGATGCTGTGGCCACAGCCGTCGGGGCACCCAAGCCGACCTCGATCCGCATCGACACCGAGGCCAATGCGTCGGCCGGACTGCGGCGCGGACTCGCCAGCTTCTTCACGAACGACCTGACTCTGACCATCGGCCTGCCGTTGGTGCAGGGGCTGACTGTGCGCGAGTTGTCCGGAGTACTCGCCCACGAATTCGGTCACTTCTCGCAAACAACCGGCATGAGATTCGGGTATCTCATCCGCGTGATCTCGATGTGGTTCGCTCGCGTCACGTTCGAGCGAGACATCTGGGACGTTTGGTTGATCGAGGCGGGCGAACGGATCGGCTGGCCCTTCAAGCTGCTGTTTTGGATCGCCCGGTTTTTCGTCTATCTGACTCGGCTGGCACTGTTCAGTCTGGCGTGGCTCGGGAGCGCGATCAGTTGCTTCCTGATGCGACAGCAAGAGTACGATGCCGATCTCTACGAGACACGGTTGGTGGGTGCGACGACGTTCGCTCGCACCAGCCGACAGATTCAGGAACTGGGGCTGGCGCGCGAGATGGCTGTCAACGATCTGCAACGATTCTGGGAGGACGGACGGTTGGCCAACGATCTCCCGGCCGTCGTCGCCGCCAACCGCGACAACATCACTCCCAAGATTCGGAAGGCCCTGCGACAACATCAGCGACAAATGCAGACCAGTCTGTTCGACTCACACCCCGGCAACGCGGATCGGATTGCCCGAGCGAAAGAGGAGACCGAACCGCCCGCCTTTCTGTTCGACGGCGATCCGGGCGACTATCCCGCGACGGTCTTGTTCGAGGATTTCGGACGCGTCTCGCGCGCGGCATCGGCCGTGTTCTACGAGTCCGTTCTCGGCGACGACTTCGACAAGTCGCGACTCTATCCGGCCAAGCGTTTGATCCAGGAAAGCCATCAGGAATCACAGGCGTTCAAGGCGCTCGACCGATTCTTTCAGACACGCATTCCGATCATGAGACCGCTCGCCATCGACCCGTCTGCCGAATCGAAGCCGTCGGATTCACAACAGGCCGGCGAACTCGTGCAGTCGCTCAAGGCGGCACGCGAGCGGATGGTCGGGCAGCTCGCCCGTTACAAGAAGCAGGTGAAATGCCACGATCACGCCGAGGAGGTCATCTTCACGACGGCCTCCGCGCAGATGCTGCTCGATTGCGGCCTATCCATCCGTGCCAAGAAGTTTCGCCTGCTCAACGGTCGGCGGCGCACCATCGACGAAAAACTCGATCGTTCCCGCAAAGGCCTCCAACAGATCGCCGCCAGCCTGTGGGAATACGAATCCGTAGCGTCCACTCGACTGGCGTGTGCGCTGCAACTGCTGCAACTCGACTCGATCGTCAAGCGCATTCCGCAGGGCGAGACGCTGCGGCGCGACATCCGCGAGACCATTCCCAACGCGCGGTTCGTGGGCAATGCGATGGCCAATCTGCTGCCGATGCGCATCCTCTACCACAGGCTATTCGTGCTGACATCGTCCCTGAAAAGAAACGAAGACCGTCGCGATCTGATCGAGAAGATTCGCAACTCGATGGAGAAGCTGTCTTCGCTGCTGAACATGACCTCGTCGAATCTTGGCCAGCGGGCGTACCCGTTTGAGCACGGCGACGCGGCGATGACGATTCGCGAGTACGCTTTGCCGGAGATTCCCGATGAGGAAAATTTGTTCGGCCTGGTCGGTGCCACAGATCATCTGCTCAGCAAGCTCAGCATCCTGCAAGTCCGACTGTTCGCCCGCCTGGCCAACGCCGTCGAGCAGATCGAAACCGCTCTCGGACTTCCACTCCTTCCCGATCCGAAGGACGATGATGAACTCGGTGAGGATTGAAACTTTGAACGTCAATTTGAAATCGGGGGTCAGGTGGTTCAAGTCCGCTCGCTCCGCAATGTCTTCAGAAACGAACACTGGCGGGAAGTGGGTGAGAGTAGTGGGTGAGAGTAAGGTGACGGGGCTTAGAGACTGATCGAACCGTTACGAACACAACAGGCCGTGCTAGTGAGGCTGTAAACGCCTCGACCGTGACAAAAGGACAAATTCGCCATGCCGCTCAGAAACCACTTTCGCGCACCGTTGGACCGGGAATCCTCTTGGGAGGGTGTTCATGGTCAATGGCCGGCCATGATCGTGATGGATCTCGTGCGGGTCTTGCCGCCACAGTATGCGGCGGCTCCGCGTGTCCATTTGGGGGCGCAAATCGAGATCGACATCGCCACCTATGAACGCGACAACGGAAATGGTTCCTCGTGGAGCGATGCGGCTTCCGGCGGAGGTATTGCCACCGCCGTCTGGGCTGCGCCGCAGGCGACGCTGTCGATCCCGGCCGACCTGCCCGCTCAGGACGAATACGAAGTCCGCGTGTATGACGTGGAACGCGGTCGTCGGCTGGTGGCGGCGATCGAAATCGTCAGCCCGGCGAACAAGGATCGTCCCGAGCACCGCAACGCGTTTGTCTCCAAGTGCTCCGCACTGCTGCAACAGCAAGTCTCCGTGGTGATCGTCGATCTGGTCACGACGCGGCACTTCAATCTTTACCACGACCTGCTCGAACTGTCCGGTGCGACCGACCCCGCGCTCGGTGCCGATCCCCCCGACATCTACGCCGTCGCCTGCCGATCCACTCGTCCCAATCGCCAATGGAAACTCGATGCGTGGTTTCATCCGCTCAAGGTGGGAGACAACCTCCCCACGCTCCCGCTCTGGCTGGCCGATGACTACTCGCTCCCGCTGAATCTGGAATCGAGTTACGCAGAGACCTGCCGCATCCTGCGCCTGCCGCCGCCGAACTGATGGGCTGCATCGACGAACACGTCAGAGCCTTTCCTTCGTGACCTTCGTGACCTTCGTGACCTTCTGTTCAGTTCCGGATTGTGAACAGAAGGCCACGAAGGTCACGAAGGAGGACAGAATGGAAGAGGACAACAATGACTGTGCCAACAAATATGTTAGTTGACTGCTCACGTCGGGCTTTCCTCGGGGGAGTCGGCGGCGCTCTCGGGCTGACGGCGCTGAACTCGCTGTTGGCCGATGAGACCGGTTCGCGCGTGAGGCACTTCGCCCCGAAGGCCAAGCGGGTGATCTACCTGTTTCAGTCGGGAGCGCCCTCGCAACTTGAACTGTTCGATCACAAGCCCGAGTTGGAGCAGCGGCGAGGCACCGATCTACCCGAGTCGATTCGGCAGGGGCAGCGGCTGACCGGCATGACGGCGGGGCAGGACAAGTTTCCGGTCGTGCCGTCGATGTTCAAGTTCTCGCGGCATGGCCAGAGCGGCGCGACGATCAGTGAATTGCTGCCGCATCTGGCGGGAGTGGCCGACGAACTCTGTTTCATCAAGTCGCTTTCGACCGAGGCCATCAATCACGATCCGGCCGTGACGTTCCTCACCACGGGAGCACAGCTTGCCGGACGGCCCAGCTTGGGAAGTTGGCTGTCGTATGGACTCGGTTCCGAGAACAAGGACTTGCCCGCGTTTGTCGCGATGGTCTCGCGAGGGACCGGCCGCCCGAACGACCAGCCGCTGTACGACCGCTTGTGGGGGAGCGGCTTCCTGCCGTCGGTGCATCAGGGCGTGAAGCTGCGCAGCGGCTCAGACCCCGTGCTCTATCTGTCGAATCCGCCGGGGATCGATGCGGCCCTGCGACGCGACATGCTCGACGATCAGCGCGAATTGAACCGCCTGCAACTCGCACGCACCGGCGATCCCGAGATCGCCACGCGGATCGCCCAGTACGAGTTGGCCTTTCGGATGCAGACGTCCGTCCCCGAGTTGGCCGACGTGTCGAGCGAACCTGCGCACGTGTTCGATCTGTACGGACCCGACTCGAAGAAGCCGGGCACCTTCGCGGCGAACTGCCTTTTGGCGCGCAGGCTCGCCGAACGGGGCGTCCGGTTCATCCAGCTCTTCCACATGGGCTGGGACCAGCACACGAACCTTCCCGCGCAGATTCCGAATCAGGCGCGCGACATCGACCAGCCGTGTGCGGCCCTGATACTCGATCTGAAGCGGCGCGGGTTGCTCGACGACACGCTCGTCGTCTGGAGCGGCGAGTTCGGTCGCACGGTCTACTGCCAGGGAAACCTGTCCGCCACGAATTACGGACGCGACCATCACCCGCGCTGCTTCACGATCTGGATGGCCGGCGGCGGCATCAAGCCGGGCATCACGCACGGCGAGACCGACGACTACAGCTACAACGTCGTCCGCGATCCGGTTCACGTCCACGACCTGAACGCCACGATCCTGCACCAACTCGGCATCGACCACAAACAACTCACCTTCAAGTTCCAGGGCCGCCACTACCGCCTGACCGACGTGCATGGCGAAGTCGTGCAACCAGTCTTGGCCTGATCTGGACGAGAGGCTGAGTGGCCCGGCTTGGCGCGTTCTCACGGCCGGGTGATCGTGACCGAGTTGCTTCCCGCTTCGTTGCCGGTGGTGAGGACCACGTACACCTTGAACGTTGCCACGTCGCCGGGGTCTTGCAACCCGTCGCTGGTTGAGAACGTCGTGGTGCCGGGCGGGAGGTTGGCGATGACGGTGGCTGTCGCGGCGTCGAAGGTGGGGCCGGGCGACATCCGCACCTCGTAGTGATCGAAGTTCGGGTTCGCGGACGCCGTCCACAAGAGATCGGCCTCAGATGTCACCGCGTTCCACGCACCGGACAGCGTGACCGGGTCGGGAGTGCTGCCGGGGGGACCGGAGAGGACGGGGAGCGTCTGCGTCAGCGGATGATTCGGCCCGAGCAACCCCTCCACCAGGACACGGTATTGCACCATATATTCGCGAGCGGTCGGCAGCAGCGCATCCCGCTCACGAAGTCCCAGCCGCTTGCTGTTCTCGGCGGTCAGCACGGCCAGATACGCGGCCCTCACGGCGGCAATGTCGATCGTGAATGTGGCCAGCGTGTACCCGGCAATGACCAGCGGCGGCGTGAACCCCGCGAGAGTCGCATCCACATTGATCCGGCCCCACAAATCGGCCGCATCATCGAACGGAGCCATAAACTTCGACTCGGCCGCGCTCAGATAAGGCAGGGTCGGGGCGGAGGTCGCATACTTCGACTTCGATAACAATCCGCGCAGCATCGCCCGGAACTGAGCCAACCGATCCCGGATCGCCGTTTTGACCTGATCGCGGAAGTCGGAGGCGATTTGCCGCCCGTTCTCCAGTCCCTCCAAGCCCGAGATTTTGGCCTGAACTTCGTCTCGCAGCGAAGTGAACTGAGCGAGCGTAAAGCCCCCCTCCAACTTCATGTCGGTAGCCGGAGTGCCACCCAATTCGGCATTCACATCCTGCCAGTGCAGCACAAACTCCGACATCACCGAGGGATACGAACCAACATCGTCAAGCGGCATGATCGATTCCTTGCAGTCAGAGAAAATTCAAACAGGGTCCGATCCCCATCAGGATCGGGCTCTCCGCCATTCGTGTTGGAACGCATTCATCAGCCGCAGGACGCTAGCCCACGGTTAGGCGAAATCAAACCGGGGCTAGCGCCCTGCGGCTAATTCTGTCCAACATTTAACACGATTGGCGGAGAGCCACAAATGGCAAAGTCCATCGAGAAACAAAAGCGGTGATGAATCCCCGCACTCCAAAAATGGCAACAGTCGAGTTGAGGAGTCCTTTCATGCCGCGTGACAAGTCCGCTGACAACAGCCTCCGCGAACCCAGCCGCCGTCGATTCCTTCAGACCGGCGGCGTCGCCGTCGGCAGTCTGGCCACGGCGACTCGGCTCATCGGCGCTGGCGTCCAACCAAGCAGCACCGGCCCAGCGGGCGATCGTCATCCTGCTGCAAGGGGGCTGCTCGCAACTCGACACATGGGACATGAAGCCCTCCGCGCCGAGCGAGTACCGGGGCGAGTTCGATTCCATCGCGACGACGTTGCCGGGGTATCGCATCTGCGAACACCTGCCCCGACTGGCGGCGAGGACCGACCGGTTCAACGTCCTCCGCAGCGTGCATCACGGGACGCCCAGTCATGAGGCGGCGATCCACTGGGTGCTGACCGGCTACGACTTTCCGGGAGCCAACGTCACCACGAAGAACCGCAACAATCAGCCGTCGGTCGGCTCGTTCGTCGCGAAGCTGCGCGGCCCCAGCCGACCCGGCCTGCCGGCGTATGTCTGTGTTCCGGACAAGGGGCAACTCGGCGACCGCGTCCGCTACGCGGGAGCACACTTCCTCGGCATGGCCTTCGATCCGTTCGAGTCCGGTCCCGTGCCGACCGATGCCACCTCCCCGTTTCAAGTGCCGCCGTATCTGGTGATGTCGCCGACCATCGATGTCGGCCGCTTTCAAGATCGGCAGGGTCTGTTGCAGCGGTTGGACAACATCTCGCGCGAGTCCGATATGCGAGGCGCACACCATACTCCAGGAAATTGTTGCCGATATAACGGAAACCGAAGAAGAGCGAGTGAATGCCTATCACCTGCTGGGCACATTGACTCGCATGGATCCTGCATTCGGCAAAGATGACGAATGTGGACTAGAATATTTTAAGATCGCGGTTGGTATTAATCTGCGGCACGTTGAATGTTTACACGGAATTGTTGATACATTCGGATCGTTGGCTTGTGATCATCAAGACATTGAAGCAGCCCGTCAGGCTGCCTCAACGCTTCGCTCCATGAGTTCCCTTCCTAAGTTTGTGAAGGACTCCCTGGATCGCTTCGGCAGGGTGGCTGGCTACGCTGTTACCCCTTTGGGGGGATGAAAGAAGTTCTGATCGACTCCGTGAGTGGTGCGTCTCGAAGACTCGACGCACCCTACATCACTTTATTCAGCGTCAGAGATGGTCAGCGGCCGGTGGAACCGGCCCTACGCCAACTCAGGTGCCCCCTTCTGTTGGGTATCCGTCTCGCCGCCATACAGGGCAATGCGACCACAGCCACAACACATGAAGGCCCGCACCTGTCCGGCCGTTGGATACGTGCCAGTCCAGAAGTTCCGACGGTCGTCCGGGAGGCGGTACTGGAGCCATTGTGGACCCGACCAGGTGTTGCGGTGGAGGTCCTGATCCATAATTACGACTGGGGACATTGACCCTTGGCACTCGACGCATGTCTTGGAAGATTCGTCGGCCATTTGCTGCTCCTTTGAAGAACTCGCCCACGCTGCACGCTCGATTTGAAACGTGTCCGCGTCCCGGCGGGTGGATGATCATGCCTAGTCGGCGGGGTGGCGGGGCGTGGAGCGTTTCGCGATGACCCGGTGCTTCCCTTCGGTTCAACACCGGCCCCCCGCCAATCATGTTCCGCATCACGGGGCCTGGCCGTCACAGGCTGCGTCACATCAGAACAGCCCGGCGATGGGTTGGCCGGTTTCCAGCATGCGAGTGGGGCGGCCGGCGGGATTGGTGTATTGCAGGTCGAGCGGCAGGTCCATGAATTGGAAGAGGGTGGCGAGCAGGTCGTTCGGCGAGACGGGGTTCGACTTGAGGACATCGCCCATCGTGGTCGATTCGCCGATGATCTGGCCCATGTTGAGTCCCCCACCGACGAGGACTTGGTTGCCCAGTTGAGGCCAATGTTCTCGACCGCCGTCCTTGTTGATGTGCGGCGAACGACCGAATTCGCCGACGATGGCCAGCAAGACTTTGTCATCCAGTCCTCGGTCATAGAGGTCTTCGATGAAGACCGAGACGGCGTGATCGAACTCGGGGGCGAGCTTCCGCATCTCTTCTTCGATCGTCCCGTGATTGACGGACGGGTTCGTCCCGTGTGAATCCCAACCGCCATACCACACGGTGACCATGCCGGTGTTGGCCTCGGCCAAGCGGCGAGCCAGCAGCAGGTTCTCACCCAGTTTCTTCTCGCCCTTGCCGTACCGTTCCCGCAGCTTCGGGTCTTCCTTGGAAAGATCGAAGGCGTCTCGCGCGTTGCCTCGGATCAGTTCCACAGCGCGACCTTCGAACTCGTCCAGGGCCGTCATCATGCCGCTGGCATCGAGCGTCCGGTCCATCCGATCGAGCGTATGTCGCAGCGAATGGCGATCGTGCAACCGGTCGAGCGCGATGCGCGGAACCATGTTGGCTTGAGCGTTCCCGCGCGCGTCGAACGGAGCATGCGCGGTCCCCAACCATGCCGGACCTTCCGCGTAAAGATGATCGAGTCCGACATAGG
>JAYVOX010000655.1:0-3796 GCA_043757695.1 Schlesneria sp. | reverse complement strand
GGCGGATTGTTCGTGTGTCTGGCAGCTCCGTTCTTGTTTGCGTCGTACTACGAACTGCAACTCGGACTGCTGGCGTTCGCGCTCCTCTCGATGAAGCTAATGACGTTGCGTGCTCCTCATGCCGCCGAAACGCCGCCGTCGATGACGCGCGGTTGGGGCACGGTCATCGTCCTCGGCGTGGCGATGATCGCGCTCTCGCAGGTCGATCGGTATGCGGAAGGAGCGATCGCGGTAAGTCGCAACTTCTACGGTGTGTTGAAAGTCGAAGCTCGCCAGACCGCACGCGGCGAAGCCGTGAAGGACATGGTTCACGGCCGGATCGTGCATGGCACGCAGTTCCAAGCGAACGAACGGCGACTCGTGCCGACTTCGTACTACGGTGAGACGACGGGGATCGGACGGTTGTTGCGCAGCGGCTCGGTCGATCAACCGCGTCATGTCGGTGTGATCGGCCTCGGGATCGGCACGCTCGCCACGTATGCTCGACCCGGCGATCGCTTCCGTTTCTATGAGATCAATCCCGACGTGATCGCACTGGCGGGCAAGCACTTCACGTATCTCAGCTCGTGCGCCGGAAAGACCGACATCGTGTCGGGCGACGCGCGACTGATGCTCGAATTGGAAGCGGATCAACAGTTCGATGTGCTCGTGTTGGATGCCTTCTCCGGCGATGCCATCCCGGCGCACCTGCTCACGTTGGAAGCCCTCGCCGTTTATCAACGACATCTCAAAACGAACGGCATCTTGGCCTGCCACATTTCCAATCTGCACTTCGACCTGAGACCTCTCTTGGCCGGGCTGGCTCAAGAAACAAAGCTCGCCGTCACCACCTTGGTGAATCGCCAACGTCACGAGTCCGCCACGCAAGCCGCCTTCTGGACGTTCCTGTGCCGCGACCGATCAACGCTCGATGCCATTCAATTGGACCCGACGGAAGTCCTGCCGTTCGATCCCCCACGCAAGCAACCTCTCGTCTGGACCGACGGCCGCAGCAACCTGTTTGAAGTGCTGCGCTGAGCGACGAGTCTTTTCAGCTAGTGGCTCGACCACCCTGATTTGACGTGTAGCCACGTTCGCCAGAACGTGGGAAACCCGCACTCTGGCGAGTGCAGCTACCTGTCAGGACAGACTGGAAGAAGCACTCATAGTCATCACCAAGTTATTCGAGCGTCCGCACGACATCACTCAAGCACTCTGTTAGATTGACCCTCCTCAGTCCGGCCTTCCGAGGAGTTCTTGATGAAGCCACTGGCGATTGTGCTTGCCGTTGTGTGTTGCCTCGCGCTGAGATGGTCTGCGGCGGCAGAACCGCTTGCGATCGACGAACGAGCCGCCACCGAGTTCTTCGAGAAGAAGATTCGGCCGTTGTTGGTGCAGCGTTGTTACGAATGCCATTCGCAGGACAAGGCGGGTGAGAGCGGCCAGCTTGCCGTCGATTCGCGCGCGGCGTTGTTGAAAGGGGGTGATCGTGGAGCGGTCCTCGTGGCAGGCCAGCCGGAGCAGAGCCTGCTGCTCCAAGCGATCAAGTACGGCGATCCCAAGTTGCAGATGCCGCCCGAGGGGAAGCTGCCTGAAGCCGAAATCGAACTGCTCACGAAGTGGCTCGCCGACGGAGCGTTTGTTCCCGAATACGGCGTCGCGGTGCAGGTCAAAGGGAAAGAGATTCACTGGACCAAAGCACGTCAGTTCTGGTCGATCAAGCCGCTCGAACGAGTGACGATTCCCGACGCTCTGAAGTCTGCGATCGCCAATCCAATCGACTCTTTCATCGCGGTCAAACTCGCCGAGAACGGTCTCGCTCCATCGCCCTCGGCCGACAAACGGACGCTCATCCGCAGACTCGCCTTCGATTTGATCGGTCTCCCTCCCAGTCCCGCTGACGTGGCGGAGTTCCTCGCCGACGAACGGCCCGATGCCTACGAACGACTCGTCGATCGCCTGCTCGCATCGCCTCACTTCGGCGAACGGTGGGCGAGGTATTGGCTCGACATGGTTCGCTATGTGGACTTCGCCCCCGACTGGCAAAAGAACGCCGACAATGCTTGGCTCTATCGCGACTGGATCGTGCGTGCCCTCAACGAAGACCGCCCGTACCACGAGTTCGTGACGCTGCAACTCGCCGCCGACTTGAGGGATGACGCGGACCCGCGCGACATTGCCGCGCTCGGCTTGCTCGGAGTCAGCCCGACATATTGGAAGGAACTGCGACTCGCGCCGTCCGTCATTGAAGTCATCGTGGCCGACGAGTGGGACGAGCGACTCGATACGGTGACGCGCACGTTCCTCGGACTGACCGTCGCGTGCGCCCGTTGTCACGATCACAAGTTCGATCCGATCACCGCGCGCGACTACACCGCGCTCGCGGGCGTCTTCGCCAGCATCGACCTCGCCGACCGACCGCTCTTGCCGATCGAGCAATCGGAGCAAGTGCGCGCCGCGCGAACCAAAGCCGCCACGCTCAATGAGCAGATCAAGAAGGTCAAGGACAAGGAGTCTGAAGAAGCGAAGCAGCTCCAACAACAACTCACCGACCTGCGCGCGGCGACGCCTCAATTCGATTCGGCGCTGGCCCCCGTCATCGACGAGGCGAGCGTCTTCGTCGTGGCCGACGGACCCGATGCGACCAAGCTCGATGTCCGCCAACGCCAGCCGCGCGATCTCCCCCTCTTTCGCCGTGGTAATCCGAGCAACCCCGGCGAGATCGTCCCGCGCGGGTTCCTCGAACTCTTCGCTCGAGATGAATCGCCGCTGGCTCCAACACCGCGCCGCTTCCAGCACGGCAGCGGTCGAATGGAGTTGGCTGACGCCATCGTGAGCGACGCCCGATCGCTCACCGCGCGCGTCATCACGAATCGAGTCTGGTCGCACCACTTCGGCCGAGGTCTCGTCAGAACACCCGGCGACTTCGGCCAACAGGGCGAACGGCCGAGTCACCCCGAGTTGCTCGATTGGCTCAGCGGCGAGTTGGTGTCTGAGGCTGACCTTCACGCTGGTTTTGATGCCAGTCTTCGTGCTGGTTTTGTCCCCTCGCCCCCGGCTGCGGGGGAGAGGGCTAGGGTGAGGGGGCCGATGAGCGAACCGACTCGTGAAGCAGAGGGCAACTCTTCTTCATCAGCAATCAATCCAACGGCAAACGCCGCGAAGTCATCGGCCAATGCCGCAAGATCCCCTCACCCGACCCCCGAAGCGGCGGTGCCCGAGACGAGGGGCGAGGGGACAAGATACCAAGCGGAGGCGACTCGAAGCTGGTCTCTCAAACGCCTGCACCGGCTGCTCGTCACCTCGGCCGCGTATCGCCAACAATCTTCGTCTGCCACGCATTCGCTCGACCCCGACAACCACCTCCTCGGGCGCGCCAACCGTCGTCGATTGGAGATCGAACCGTGGCGCGATGCGATGCTCGATGTAGCCGGTCTCTTAGATGATTCACTCGGCGGTAAGGCTTTGGACCTGAGTTCGCCCACCCACCACCGACGGACTCTGTACGGACAAGTTGGACGCGACGAGCAACATGACATCCTGAGGCTCTTCGATTTCCCGCCCCCCACAAACCACAGCCCCGCACGCGACGTGACCACGACTCCGCTGCAACAACTCTTCGTCCTCAACAGTCCGTTCGTCGATGCTCAATCCGCCGCGATCGTCGCCACGTTGCAAGGCAGTTCAACTTCCGAACGAATCGTCCGAGTCTACGCATGCCTCTATCAACGCGAGCCGACGGCGAACGAACAGCGTGTCGGCGAAGCCTTTCTCAATCCACCGACTCCCGACCGCTGGCGGTCCTACGTCAAGTCGC
>JAYVOX010000654.1:0-3802 GCA_043757695.1 Schlesneria sp. | reverse complement strand
TCTTCTGCTCCATCAACTTCACGTCAGCCTCGGTGCCACACAGTCCGAGCATCATGCCGTAGAGACCGAGACGCCCGGCGGAGGTTTCTTTAGCCGTGAGCCAGCCCCGCAACTTGTCGCGTGGCATCTCTTTGGCCAGCAACACCACGTCGGCATACGAGGCATTGGCGAATTCGCCGAAGGCATCGTCGCCAATCATCTTGTCGGGATGTTCGAGGAACTTGAGGAAGTACCCCAACCGCTGCACGGCGGGCTGATCGGGCTTGGGTGAGTGCTTCATGTAGTCGAAGCCGGGTTGAGTCACTTCCAACGGACTGCCCCATTCGATCATGCCGCCGCCGAGTGTTCCCAACAGGAGGAATAGGTCACCCGCGCGACCCGAGCGGTATCGAATCAGGCTGATCTTGGTCCCTTTCGCCAGCTGTCCGCCGGCTTGTTGATGTACGACTTCGACGACTTCAAACTCGGTCGTTCCCGTATCGTTCGCCTTCGCCACAGTGCCGCCGGTCCACTTCACCAAGACGGTAGCATCGGCTCCAGCAAGCTGCTCAGTCAGCGTCAGTGAAGGCGCACTACAGAACGGGCACGCCAGCACAGACACGGGCGCGAGTGCTACGGCGGCGAGCAACGTCGCCACCAGTACGACACCAGCGACAACCCCAGCCATTCGAGACAGCAACATCGGCCAATCTCCTTCAAATACACCCTCGAACCACTCCACGAGAACGCCACCGCGAGACCTGCTCTCCACGGCGGCGGGATGATAACAGGAGCCATCACGGCAGGGGAGTCGCCGTGTTCAGACGATGACACAATGCGTGGTGCGATCAGAAACTGCGGTCATGAACCGCTTTTCATGACCGCTCTTCAAACGGCCGAGCCGGCTTGGCTGAGTCGGCTCGTTGTGCGGCCAAGATCGCCTGCACCAGCGACTCGGGAACGGCGGGCAAATCTGCGGCGTTGATTTCACGGTGCGCCGCGCGACTGGCCTGAATCGTCACTCGAAAGTTGCGAAGGTACACCCGGCAGTGACCACAGAGCAGCAGGTGCAGACGGAGTAGGAACCGCTGACGAAACGTGAGTCGTCCGTCGAGATAGTCCGTCAAAAAATCGACCAGCGTGCGGCAGTTCATGCCTCGGCACTCCGCAGTGTTTCAGTAAGTGGTTACTCGTCACAGGTTGAACAACGAAGTCGGATTGGGACGACACATCGCCTTCCTCGTCGGAAACCGAGGCACTCGGCGTCGTTCGATGCCGGCTGAGCCTGTTTGTTACACGGCTCATCAAACTTGGACAATCCGGAAGAGCGGCATTGTTTGGCCGCATCGACTCTGGACGTTCAGTATTCGATCCTCATTGAATTGAACACGCGGAGGAACGCGGTTCAGGGTGGACGATCAATCCAAGAAGATCGTCTCACGGTGTCCTGAGTTGAAGGCGATCAAACAAGTGAGAGGCTCCACCCCAGTGTTCGTCAGGTTGTGAACGACACCCGCCGGAATGCGAATCGTCATCCCCGCACGCAGTTCCACGGAGTCGTCTTCCCAACGGTGGACTCCGCAACCCGTGAGCAGATGGAGTACCTCTTCACAGTTCGGATGGAAGTGCCGTGGGTTGGTCTGGCCTGGAAAGATGTGAGTGATCCCCAGCGTTTGCTCCGCGTCTGAAGACAATTCCGCGTTACAGAGCCACTGGATCGTCCCCCAATCGAATGTGGCGACCGGAAGCTCATCGCGATTTGTCACCCACTGAGTCACGTCAAACATGAAAACACTTTCTGAAGCAGTCGAGACTGAAGAGCCAGCCACCGGTTCGCTCGCAGGCCAACAGAAAATGGCACTTGTTTTACATGAGCAGCCACGCGCTCGCGGTCGGTGAGAGGGGAACAGACCTGCAAAACCAGCACCGGCGGCCAACGCCGTGCGGCTCTCAAATCTAAAACAAGTGCCATTGGGCTAGCAGAGTTCCACTGCGTTGACTGGAAGAGCGGGCCGCGTTGTGCAACCGCTCGAATGGCGGTACGAGAACCTCTTACCTAGAATGCGACGCCACTCCAAACCCACCCCCCAAAAAAATCAGGGCGTGTACGGGCTTATGACAGTTCTTCCCAAAAAGTTGACTCAAACAAGCAAACGATCACAGCCGTTGCTCGACCGCCTGCGCGTCGTCGTCGGTGACGATGGGCTGCTCCATCAGGCCGAACAACTGCTGGTCTACGAGTGCGACGGGTACACCGTCGAAAAGAAGTCTCCCGATGTCGTGGTCTTTCCGACGACGACGGAGCAGGTCGTCGCGATCGTCAAGTTGTGCCATGAGTTTGATGTCCCGTTCATTCCGCGCGGGGCGGGGACGAGTCTCGCGGGAGGTTGCCTCCCCATCGGCGGCGGCGTGATGATCGCCCTGACGCGGATGAAGCGGATCATTGAGGTCAACTATCGCGACCGCTACGCCATCGTCGAACCGGGCCTCGTCAATGTGCATCTGACGAACCATTTGAAGGGGAGCGGTTATCACTACGCTCCCGACCCGTCGAGTCAGGGAGCCTGCACGATCGGCGGCAACTTCGCGACCAATTCGGGCGGGCCGCACACACTGAAGTACGGCGTCACGGTGAATCACGTGCTCGGGGCGGAAGTCGTCATGCCCGATGGCAGCGTCGCCCTGTTGGGTGGAGTGACGGAAGACTCGCCCGGCTACGATCTGACCGGGCTGTTCGTCGGCAACGAGGGGACGCTTGGCATCGCGACGAAGGTCATCGTCCGGCTGACTCGCGACCCGGCGGCCTATCGCACGATGCTCGGCGTCTTCGAGACCGTGTCCGACGCGACGAAGGCGATCAGCGAAATCATCGGTGCCGGCATCGTTCCCGCCGCCCTCGAAATGATGGACCAAGGGATTGTCAGTGCCGTTGAACAAGCCTTTCATTTCGGCTTCCCGCTCGACGCCGGAGCGGTCTTGCTGATCGAAGTCGATGGTCTCGAAGTGGCCGTCGATGAAGAGGCTCAACGGATCATCGCCCTCTGCACGCAAAGCGGTGCGCGCGAAGTGAGGCAGGCCAACACACAGAAGGAACGGCTGCTCCTCTGGAAATGCCGCAAGCAGGCGTTCGGTGCGATCGGGAGACTCAGTCCGAGCTACTGCACTCAGGACGGCGTTGTTCCCCGCACCAAGCTGCCGGAGATTCTGGAGTTCATCATCGCCTGTGGTCAGCGACACGGCCTGCGGATTGTGAACGTCTTTCACGCGGGAGACGGCAACATTCACCCGATTCTGCTGTTCGACGAACGCGATGCCGAGCAGGTCAAACGAGTGCTCGAAGCGAGCGACGAGATTCTCGGTAAGTGCATCGAACTCGGCGGCAGCGTGACCGGCGAACACGGCATCGGCGTCGAAAAGATCAGCTTCATGGACAAGCTGTTCGCCCCCGAAGACCTCGCCGTGATGGGAGCCATTCGCGACTGCTTCAACCCGACCGGCCGCTGCAGCCCCGGCAAGATGCTCCCCACCTCCGCCGGCTGCGGCAACGAAGCCATGCCCCGCATCAAGCCGGGCCGAAGAGCGGCAATGTGAAGGACTGATAGGGTGGGCATGGCCCACCGAATTGGCGAATTGGTGGGCAGTGCCCACCCTACGAAGAAGAACGATTCAAGCACATGACTGTCGAATTCACACCCACGACTCAATCTGAACTCGCTCGTTTTGTGGCGGAGAACGCGGTTGGCGACAAGCGGTCGCTGTGCCCGGTGGGCGGGCGGACGGCGCTGCACTACGGCTTCTCGACGCAAGAGCCTGACACCGTGGT
>JAYVOX010000653.1:0-3806 GCA_043757695.1 Schlesneria sp. | reverse complement strand
ACCGATGCCAAGCAGCACACGATCGAGGGCGGCTACGTCTTCGTCGTGCGCGGCGATGGTTTCGACGGCCGCGAGTTCCGCTTCAACGATCTGGAACTCATCACCGACAAACAAGAATACGCTCCGGGCGAGACCGTCAGGCTGATGGTGACGACCAACAAACCGGACGGCTGCGTTGTGCTGTTCGTCCGCCCCTCGAACGGCGTCTACCTGCCGCCCAAAGTGATTCGCTTGAAGGGCAAGAACACGGTCGAAGATGTTGTCGTCGTTCAAAAGGACATGCCGAACTTCTTCCTCGAAGCCTTCACGATCGCCGACGGCAAGTACCATCAAGAAACCCGCGAGGTCGTCGTTCCGCCCGAGAAGCGGGTCATCAACGTCGAAGTTCTGCCGTCGCAGACCGAATACAAACCGGGGGCCGACGCGAAGGTTCAGATCAAACTGACCGACCACACGGGCGAGCCGTTCGTCGGTTCGACGGTGCTCTCCGTCTACGACAAGAGCGTCGAATACATCTCGGGCGGCAGCAACGTCCCCGAGATCAAAGAGTTCTTCTGGAAGTGGCGTCGGCACCATCATCCGCAACGCGACTGCACGCTCGACCGCTGGTTCAACAACCTGCTGAAGAACGGCGAGATCGGAATGGCTGACCTCGGCGTCTTCGGCGGCGGTGAGATGATGGACATGCCGGGAGTCGGGTTTGGTGGTGGCGGTATGGGTGGCGGACGCGGCGGTGGGCCAGCCATACGAACTCGCTTTGGCCGCGCAATGGCGATGAACGCCGCGCCGGGTGGAGGGCCTCCCGCACCGATGGCCGCTGCTAAGGAAGGAGCCGCGATGGCGGAGGGTCAGGCTGCCGACAAGGCGGGCGCTGCCGCCGGAGCCGCACCGATGCAGCAGCCGACGATCCGCTCGAACTTCGCCGACACTGCCTACTGGGCCGGCGCGATCACCACCGACAAGACCGGCCTGGCCGAAGTCGCCTTCAAGATGCCCGAGAGCCTGACTGGCTGGAAGGTGAAGACGTGGGCGATGGGTCTCGGCACCAAGGTTGGTCAGGGGGAGACCGAAGTCACTACGAAGAAGAATCTGCTCGTGCGTCTTCAAGCCCCGAGGTTCTTCGTGGACCAGGACGAAGTCGTCATCTCGGCCAACGTCCACAGCTACCTCAAGACCGAGAAGCAGGTTGAAGTGTCGCTGATGCTCGACGGTTCGATGCTCTCGATTCTCGCACCCGCTCCCAAGGGCGGCGCTACTGTCAACCAGTCAGGTGAGCCGGGTGGCGTCAGCCCCCGGACTCCAAACGATCCGAACAAAAAGAATCCGAACGCGAAGAATCCGGGGGCTGACGCCACCCGGCTCACCAGCGTTCTAGCTGGGAAACAGGAGATCACACAAACAATCCAACTCGCTGCTGGTGGCGAGCAGCGCGTCGATTGGCGCGTGAAGGTGGCGTCTCAGGGAAGCACGAGCATCACGGTGAAAGCCCTCTCCGACGAAGAGTCGGATGCGATGCAGATGAGTTTCCCGGTCTACGTTCACGGGATGCTGAAGACCGAATCGTTCAGCGGTGCGATCCGTCCCGCCGATGCCTCGGGCAAGGTGACGTTCGATGTCCCCGAGGCCCGCCGTCCGAACGAGTCGCGCCTCGAAGCCCGCTTCTCGCCGACGCTGGCCGGAACGATGGTCGATGCCCTGCCGTACATGGTCGATTACCCGTATGGCTGCACCGAACAGACGCTGAACCGTTTTTTACCCACGGTCATCACGCAGCGCGTGTTGCTGAACATGGGATTGAACCTGAAGGACATTCAGGCCAAACGCACGAACCTCAACGCGCAGGAAATCGGCAACGATGTCGAGCGGGCCAAGCAGTGGAAGCGGTTCGACCGCAATCCCGTCTTTGACGAGGACGAGGTCCGCGCGATGGTCAAGGACGGACTGGAACGGCTCACGTCGATGCAGGTCTCGGACGGTGGCTGGGGCTGGTTCAGCGGCTACGGTGAGCATTCGTGGCCTCACACCACGGCAGTCGTCGTTCACGGCCTGCAGGTCGCCAAGGCGAACGACGTCGCCATCGTGCCGGGTGTCCTGGAGAAGGGCGTCGAGTGGCTGAAGCGCTATCAGGACGAACAGGTCCAGTGGATCAAGAACTGGGGCAAGAAGGACGTGCGTCAGAAACAGCACGCCGACGCGCTGGACGCTCTCGTCTACATGATCCTCGTCGATGCCGATGTCTCGAACGGCGAGATGAACGAGTTCCTCTACCGCGACCGCGTGCAGTTGCCGGTCTACGCGAAGGCCCTCTTCGGCCTCGCCCTGCACAAGCAGAAGCAGACCGAAAAGCTGAAGATGATCCTGGAGAACATCGAACAGTTCGTGGTGCAGGACGACGAGAACCAGACCGCCTATCTAAAACTGCCCGACGGCGGCTGGTGGTACTGGTACGGCAGCGACATCGAGGCGAACGCCTACTACCTGAAGCTGCTGTCGAAGGTGAATGCTCAGGACGTGCGCGCGTCCCGACTCGTGAAGTACCTGCTCAACAATCGCAAACACGCAACGTACTGGAACAGCACGCGAGACACCGCCCTCTGCATCGAGGCCCTCGCCGACTACATGAAAGCCAGCGGTGAGGACAAACCAAATCTCACGGTTGAAGTCTGGCTCGACGGCCAGAAGCAGAAGGAGGTCAAAGTCGATTCGTCGAACCTGTTCACGTTCGACAACAAGTTCGTGCTGGAAGGCGATGCCGTCACAACGGGTAAGCACACATTGGAACTCAAGAAGCAGGGAACCGGCCCGCTCTACTTCAACGTCTACCAGACCAACTTCACGCTCGAAGAGTTCATCACTAAGGCGGGTTTGGAAGTGAAGGTGAACCGCAAGTTCTACAAGCTGACCCGCAGCGACAAGCAGATCGACGCGCAAGGCTCACGCGGCCAGGTGGTCAAACAAAAGGTCGAGAAGTACGATCGGACAGAGCTTCCGAACCTGAGTGAACTCAAGAGCGGCGACCTCGTCGAAATCGAACTCGAAATCGACAGCAAAAACGACTACGAATACCTGATGTTCGACGACATGAAGGCCGCCGGTTTCGAGCCGGTCGAGGTCCGCAGCGGCTACAACGGTAACTCAATGGGCGCCTACGTCGAATTCCGCGACGAACGAGTCGCCTTCTTCGTCAGACAACTGATGCGTGGCAAGCACTCCATCAGCTACCGTCTGCGTGCCGAAACCCCCGGCCAGTTCAGCGCCCTCCCCACCAAAGCCAGCGCGATGTACGCCCCGGAACTCAAAGCCAACAGCGACGAGATGAAAGTGGGAATTACGGATTGATGGCACAAATGTAGGGTGGGCATCGCCCACCAATGGTTGCGTTACTTTCTATTCGTGGTGGGCAATGCCCACCCTACTTGACTATTCCGTTTGGCAGCCGCTGATGTTGTTCTCTGAGTCTGAACGAGAAACCGGAGTTCCTGACATGTCTCTGCTGACGATCACGCTCCCACCTGATCGAGCCGAATTCGCGAGCAGCCGCGCTGCCGAACTTGGTTTGGCTTCAGCAGACGAACTTGTCGTGAGATTGCTCGACGCGGAAGACCGACGACGATCCGAACAACGCCGGATCGAGCAACTCGTCCTCGAAGGCATCGAGTCCGGTGAGGGCGAACTCGTCACCGACGAATGGTGGGACAAGCTGGATTTGGAAGTCTTCGGCCATTTGACTCGGTGAGGTGGGACGATGAATCGCCAAGACGCTCTTCAACTCTTGTCCGAACATCTGCCCCGGATTCGGGAGAGGT
>JAYVOX010000652.1:0-3807 GCA_043757695.1 Schlesneria sp. | reverse complement strand
TCAAGCTGTAAAACCGGGGCTAGCGCCGCGCGGCTAATTCTTGGAATGCGTATGAGACGTAGCTGCACCTCGCCAGAGTGCGGGTGTGACGCTCAAACAGCCCACGTTCTGGCGAAACGTGGCGACATTCAAAGGTCTCACTCTGGGCCGTGCAAAGTATAAAAGACTCGTGCGAAGTCTATCGAATGGCCTCAGCCGTGTGCAGCGCGATGTCTGTGGGGCGGCCGAGCAGGACGAGATCGTGGTTGCGGAGGAAGCTGCGCTGGCGCGTCACTTCCACCAGCGGAGTCGTCGCAAGTGCCTCGGTCAATCGGTGGAGCTTGTCCGATCGTGTGACCAAGAAGCCGCGTGGATGCTGCTCAAAAAATTGAGCGATCTCGTCGGCCTGCTGCAGCCGTTGGATGGGCTGTCCGGCGTAGAAGACCAAGTTGGGCGAGAAGTAATTAAACGTCGCCAACTTGATGTCGGTCGAACCTGCGGCGTGGCGAGCGGCCTCGGCCAATTTGGGCGAGTCTTGATGCAAGCCAATCCGACTCGGCGCGATCGCCACCAGCAAGACTACGAGTGCGAAGGCACTCACGCTGAGTATTTGAATCGCACGCGGGCGCTGTTCACGCTGCGCGGCCACGTAAGCCAGCGTGGCTCCGAGTAATGGGATGGCTCCGATCAGGAAAAGCCACTCCTCACCCGGCAAGAGCAACGACGCGGCTACGGGGAGCGCGATCATCAGCACGACACCGACCACCGCCAACACACGACAGCAATTGCGGAACGTCACCGTCCCGAGGTTTGTGGGAGCAAGTTGCCAGCCGTGCAGATACCGCGCGGAGATCAATGCCAGCGCGGGATACATCGGCAGGACATAGTTCGGCAGCTTCGTGCTGGCGAGCGAGAAGAACACGAACCAGACGCCCGCCCAGCAGGCCACGAAGCGATCACTGTCGCTCCACGCGTCTCGCTGCTCAACCGACTTCGTCAACCGCTGGCTTAACTGCCAGACGGCGACCGGCAGAAAGACCGACCACGGGAAGCAGCCCATCAGCAGCGCGATCACGTAGTAGAAGATCGGCCCGCTGTGATTCTCCTTCGGGCCGAGGAATCGCCCGACGTTGTGATCGCCGAGGAAGCCTCGCAACCACGCCCCGTCGGTTTGAATCCCGACAATCACGTACCACGGCAGCGCAATCACGAGCATCACGGCCGCTCCGAGCAGGACTCGCATCGCGAGACTCGTGGAAAGAACGCGCGACGGTCGCATCACCTGCGCGACCGTGACGATGCTGCGTCGCCACCACGGGCCGCTCGGAGTCGTGAGCGTTCCGGCATCGAGTTCATTGCGACGGCGAGTGACCAGCAACAGCAAGCCGATGATCGTGCATGGCAGCAACACACCAATCGGCCCTTTAGCCAAGATCGCGAAGCTCATCGCCACGTACATCGGCAGCGATGTCAGCCACGTTGAGGGAAGCAACTCTGACCACGCGGTCTTCACGGCGGACTGGTTCTGAGCGGGCGTTCCTTCAGGCTCGTGACTCAATGAAGACAACGCCCCGCTGAAGTGTCCGCCGCGCCGCGCTGCCACCGCCCAGACATAGCTCGTGAAGGCGAGCGTCAAACAGAAGATGAGGACCGAGTCGGGCGTCACCGAGCGTCCAATTGCCGAAAACATCAGCGACGTGCAGACGATCACTCCCGCCAGGAAGCCGACTTCGGGCGAGAACAGCTTGCGACCCAAGTGGTACGTCAGCAGTGTGGTTCCGATCGCGAGCAGCGACGATCCGAATCGTGCCGCGAACTCGGAGACGCCGAACAATCGAAAGGAAATCTGCATCAACCAGTAGATGAGGATCGGTTTGTCCGTCCGCAACTGCGCGTTGAACGTCGGGACGACCCAGTCGCCTCGTTCGAACATCTCGCGCCCGCAGACGGCATTCTTTGGCTCGTCCTCATCAAACAGCGCGTACCCGCCGAGGTTAGTGAAGAAGACCAAGGTCGCGATGAAACCGAGCAGAAGCTGGTGCCGAAGTAGCGTGTGTCGCCCAAGCGCAGTCATGCGAAATCATCCCTGAAAACGTTCGGCCCCACAGCAAGTGGCCGATCACACGGCCTAGCGAGCGCGAGTTCTAAGAGAAGACCCCAAGTGCGGCAATTGCAGTCGCGAGTCCCTTCGCAACGGCGCAGTCGCTCGAATTGACCTATGTTCGTGATTCTGATAACCCGCTGCACGCGATGGAGGCGGTTCGAGGCTGTGCGCGGGACTTTCCAAAGAACAACTATCGTGAACGGCCCCCAAGATCAGCCGTGTAGGATGGGCACTCTTGCCCGTCCGGATTTCACAAGAACATTGAAACTACGAAGGCTCGACGGGCAAGTGTGCCCATCCTACGAGCCCGAGTTTGAGGCGACGCGAGTTTGAAGACGAACAGGGTTGAAGGCGACGCAGTGCGGAGAGACGATGATGGTCGAACACACATATCAGTTGCTGGTCGCTGACGATGACGAGGCGTTCCGTCATGCGCTCTGCGAAATCTTTTCCCCCTTCTTTCGGCTGATTGAGGCGAGGTCCGGCGAAGAAGCGATGGACTTGGCCGCGAGAGAAGAGGTCCATCTCGCGCTGTTCGACATGCACATGGACCAGCTCACCGGGTTGGAAGCGTTCAAGCAGTTGAGAACGCTACACGTGATCGTCCCCTGCATTTTGATGACGGCCGATTACACCGAAGCCTTGCGCGAAGATGCCGAACAGGCCGAAGTTTTCACCGTGCTACGTAAGCCCGTCACACGCCGCGATCTCTTCGAGTCCGTCGCTTGCGCAGTCGAGTCGGTCTATCACGATCAAGAGCTGACACACCGCCTGCTGTGTGGTTGAAGCGCGCCGATTCGAGCCTCTCGCCGCAGCTTGACGCTCGCTGAAAGAGCGTGTTACATACCGGCCGTTCGTTTTGGGCCGAAGCGGACTTATTTCACGGGCCTGTTCGGCTGATCTCTTCTGTCTTGGGAAGGCGTCAATGACGCTCGTGACCATTCGAGTTTTGGAGGGAATGGAATGCGGCGTTGTCTTTGGCCGCCTGCCGTTGCCGGTCTCCATTGGCCGTGAGGAAGACAACTCGATTCAGCTCAACGATGACCGAATCAGTCGCTTCCACTCCAAGCTGCAAGACCATTCGGGCCGCATCATTCTGACCGACCTCGACAGCACCAACGGGACTCGAGTGAACGGCCATCCGATCCAGATGCGCGTCTTGCAAAAGGGAGATGTCATTTCCGTCGGTCGCTGCATGTTGTTGTTCGTGGGACCGCACAGTGAGAACGACGAGGATTCCACCGATTATCAAATGAGCAATGACCCCGCGCGGACGGCCTACGATCCAACGGGCTCTTCTCGTGAAGAGCCGGACGTTTCGGATTTCGAGTTGCTCGAACAGCCTCCCGAGCCGGGTGTGCTCTTTCCGCTCGGTCAGCCAGAAGCTCCCTCCAGTTTGTCCGGATTGGAGCGAGTCCAAGTTTCAGACATCCTTTCGTACATCCACGCACAATTGGGAACAGTGGTGCGAGCCGCGACTGAGGAACTCCACTCGCCGCAGGGCCGCTTGATACGCGCCGATTGGTCAAGCTGGCTGAGCCTGACCACGCTACAAGCCGATGTTGCGGTCTATCTGCGCAAGATCAACAACCCCGACGGCTAATCACGGTGGCACCTCGGTAGTTTCCTAGGTGTCTGTCCGGATACCCGTAGGGTGGGCACTGCCCACCACAATCGGTCGTGGATGGTGGGCAGTGCCCACCCTACAGAAGGTATGACCTTCG
>JAYVOX010000651.1:0-3808 GCA_043757695.1 Schlesneria sp. | reverse complement strand
CTAAGTCGTAACAAGGTAGCCGTAGGGGAACCTGCGGCTGGATCACCTCCTTTCTAAAGGATGTTGGCTCACTGAGCCAGAGTCTGTTCCGCCGGTGGCCGTCCTGCTTGCAGGACTCCTCCGCCACAGGTCTGGCTCGAATCAGTAATTTACTCAACAGACCGCAACGATGCGGCAGGGACTCTCTCAGAACCCCCAGCCATTTCTATAACCACAGCCCACGAAGCTCACGCTCCGTGGGCTGCGGTATTTCTTTGGGCGAGCGGTAGGAATTGTCTGACTGCGACGTAGGATGGGCACTCTTGCCCGTCCGGCTGTCTGTCTTCAAGCCGGACGGGCAAGAGTGCCCATCCTACAGCGACATTTCTCCTTGCCACTCGTCTTGATGCCCGAATTGTTGTTGATGCCCGAATTGTTGGGGGTGGCGGATTGCTCGCTGTCCGTGACGCGTGCGGGGAACCGATGCCTTCGGGTGAGATCGCCGTCACGTGAACGCTGGGCCTTCTTGGGACAGCCCTCGGAGTGTTTGAGACTGCCTGCTAGATGAGCATGTGAGGCCGTCAAATTCCTCTTTTTGGGCATTTACTGGTTGGGAAGAGGCTTCGATCTCGTGGTGAGGCTGGTTTTTCTGGCGCACCTACCGATACAAGCGTCCCACCTGGCTCCTCACGCAGCCCATTCGGGCACCCACGCAGCCCACATAGGCACCCAAGCGGCGCACCTGCCCACCCACGGCCCCCACCTGGCACCTCACGCGGCACACCTACCTCTCCACGAAGCCCACTCGCCTCCCCACGAAGCGCACCTAGTGGCTCACGCGGCGCACCTGCCCACCCACGAATCCCAACCGGCTGCTCACCACCCCCACTCGCCTCCCCACGAAGCCCACCTGATGCCTCACGCGGCCCAACTGCCTACTCACGGACCCTCGCTGGTGCCTCACCCACCCGACTCACCACCCGACTCGGCCGACTCGGCATTGGTATCGACACAACTCATCCCAAAAGAGCAGCCGCGGAGCGGCGATCGAATAAAGCCGGGGGCAAAGCCCCCGGAAAACGATTGATGCGTCCACAAAGCCGCGGAGCGGCGACCGAATGGGATTGAGAATTCGGTGTCGGTCGCCCCGCCGGGGCTGGAATCGACGACGAAATCCCGATCCGGGGGCTTCGCCCCCGGCTTTAGTAGGTCGTCCCTCCGGGACTTGCGTAGAGACCCGCGCGGTCGAAGGGGTGGGGTGGCTGGGGGTCCGCATCTTCGCGGCCCCCAGCAATCCTCGCGAAGGCTGTCGCACCGACTGGGGGCGGGCGAGGACGCCCGACCCCAGCCACCCCGCCCCACGGAGCCGACTCGGCGTCTCAATGAGCCGACTCGCCATCCCACGCGGTCGAAGGGGTGAGGTGGCTGGGGTCCGCGTCTTCGCGGCCCCCAGCAATCCTCGCGAAGGCTGTCGCGCCGACTGGGGGCAGGCGAGGACGCCCGACCCCAGCCACCCAGCCGCAATCCACGTCAGGCGGGATTGCCACTCGAATCAACTCCACGCTGGATCGATCCCGACTGGCAAACGCTCGGCTGGAACTTCCAAGACGGCTGATGCCCCCCGTAGGATGGACGCCCCGTCCGTCCGTGCCGCCGCTCTTACCGTGAGAAAGGTGAGGAAGAATTTGACGGACGGACGGGGCGTCCATCCTACGGTGCTTTGACTGCCAGTGTTTTTCAAGCACACTGGCGGCCCAAGGCTGCCGCAAGTGGCACCCGGCAGCAACCGAGTCCACCCAGCGATGCTTGTTTGTTTGAGGGCAATGCAATGAACTTTGTCGCACTCGATTTTGAGACTGCAAACGAATGCCGTGATAGTGCTTGCTCCGTCGGGTTGACGACGGTCTCCGATGGCAAGGTAGTGGCCTCAGCGTATCATCTGATTCGACCGCCAGAATTGCGGTTCTCACATTGGAACACCAAGGTTCACGGTCTTCGGGAATCGGATGTTTCAGCCTCGCCAACTTTCGCTGAACTCTGGCCCTCGATTCGGCATCTGATCCAAGACAATTTGATCGTTGCCCACAACGCATCGTTCGATACAAGCGTGCTGCGTCGTTCCCTTTGCACGGCATCCATCGAAATGCCGAGACTCAGTTACCTTTGCAGTCTCAACTTGGCAAGGCGTGCATGGCCCAACTTTGCCTCACATAGCTTGGGCTTTCTGGCTCAGTCGCTCGGCTTGGAACTAGAGCACCACAACGCCGCCAGCGATGCCCGTGCTGCTGCTAACATCATTCTGCTAGCTGCCAGCCAACGCGGACACAACTGCCCTTTTCAATTGGCCGACTCATTGGGCGTAAGTGTCGGCGAGATTTTTTCTCATGATGAGTGGATGTCATGTTCATCTCCACGAACGCCACGAGACAGCCAATCATTCGAGATTGTTTTGCCTGATGGCTATGACATTTCGCAGCATCCGTTTTTCGGAAAAATAATAGAATTCACTGGAAGGCTCGACCTGTTCAAGAGGAATGAGGCCGAGAGTATAGTTTCCCGTTTCGGCGGGATTTCCAAAAACTCTGTCTCCAAAAAAACGAACTATCTCGTGATCGGAGTTTTAGACATTCGGACGCTCGCCGATGGGACTTCCGAGTCTACAAAAATCCAAAAAGCCAAAGTGCTGAGAGAACAGGGTTGCGATATCCAAATCATCTCCGAAGCTGATTTCGGAGAACTTATTTTTTCTCCTGTCATGCCAAGAACTGAGGGTGAATGAATTGACAACAGAACTTTACGATTCAGAGCCGGCGGAAACTGACGACGCTCCCGACACGTCTGCAACAACCCCGATTCAATGGTTGTTGCGAAGTTATGAAACAAGTAGGGAATGGAAAGACAAGGCGAAGGATGTGTTCTTTTCGGTAAATGGCGACAGCGACCTTGCTCGCAATCGGGTTGCTGGAATCGTTCGCAATTATTTCATCGAAAACAAGAATCGGTTAGAGCCGGAAGATGTTGGACGTTGGAAAGACGGAGAAAATGTGGTCGAGAAAGTTCGTGTCGTGCCACCAAAGGTTACAGAGTCCAATTCTACTTATGTCGATTGGGTCTACATTGCAGATTTTCTCTTGCTTCCTTTTGTTTCACCGCAAGAAGAACTCGATGCGGAGAATCAACGTCGAGAAACGGAGTTTGACAATGCGATGCGCTCGTACAAAAAGCGACTGGCTGTTGAGGACGCTCGTGAAGCCATTCGCAGCGGTTCGCTCCCAAGTGACGCTGCACTTTTGGAGTCTCTCAAAATCCACCATCCAGACGCTTCGTTGGCGACAATAAAAGTGGCCCGCAAGCTGGAAAAAGAAAATGCGACAGACCCGAAAGCTAGGGAACCGATAAAACCCGCTCCGATGCCGCCTTTCAAGGCGTTGTATTTACCAAGCGTGAAATAGTCGTGTATCTCTCGGCCGCCGGATGGCCCCGGCCGTGTTGCTGAGGTCGAGTGATTCGTTCGCACCCCAGCGAATGACGAGGCAGCGCCGCTGTTGAATCAAGTGTAGGCGGCGGGGTGGGCGGGGTGGCCCTGCTCGAAGGGTTGAGGTGTGCCACTGCTTGTCCGCCTTGGGACAAGCAGTGCTCTTCGAGGCCGTGACGCTCTTTGGCACCGCTCGTCCCAGAGCGGGCTGGGTGGCACTGCCGAAGGGGGGCGATACAATCCCCGCACACGTCTCGGGTCGGTGTTGGGTTGCTCACTCCAATGGTCTTGGACTCCCTTTTCTCAGGAGATCGTCATGGCTCGTCTGCCCGAAGATTTGCGCTTGCCGATGAT
>JAYVOX010000650.1:0-3828 GCA_043757695.1 Schlesneria sp. | reverse complement strand
TCTGAAGTAAGTCGGAACTCCGCGAAAGCAGCCGTTAGAAAGGCATCGACTTCTGGTCTTACCAGTCCGATGACAATCATTCCTGCGCGAAGACTTAGAGCACTTGGAGAGTTGGTTTGCAGTGTTGTAGCCACGCTCGCCAGAGCGTGGAGGGGTGCGAACAACCACCTTCTGGCGAAGGTGGCTACTGAAGACCAACCTTCAAAATGCTCTAGCCGACCTTTTGCAGCGATTTGGCGGCGATGGGCTGCGTTTGGGCGACGAGTGGAAACTTCAGCGTGAAGGTCGTTCCCGAGCCGACGGCACTCTCCACGCGGATCCGGCCGCCGTGAGCCTCCATCACATCGCGAGCCAGTGACAAGCCGAGGCCCGTACCGCCCTGACCTTGTTCATCGGCGGTTTTCGTGGTGAAGAACGGCTCGAAGATGCGACGGAGTTTCTCCGCCGGGATGCCGCTCCCCGTATCGCGCACGCTGATCTCGGCATGTCCCGATTCGACGTTCGACCGCACGCCGACCGTCAGCGTTCCACCCGACTCCATCACTTGCCGTGCGTTCACGATCAAGTTCAGCAAGACCTGCTGGACTTGTCCCGAGTTCACGTTGGCCAGCGTCGGGCTGGCGCACTCGGTGACCAGCCTGATGCGGAACCGTTGCAGGTCTTTCTCAACCAAGACCAACACGTCCTCAACCAGCATGGTGAGGTTCATCGGTTCGCGACGATCCGCTTGTTGGCGCGCATACGACAACATTCCCGTCGTGATTTTGGCGGCGCGTTGTCCCGCGAGCAGGATCTTGTCGAACGCCTTATCGCGCGTCGCGGCGTCCTTGTGACGAACGCCCATCTTCGCGTAGTTGATCACGGTCATCAGGATGTTGTTGAATTCGTGCGTGATCGATGACGCGAGGACTCCCACGGAACTCATCTTCTGAGCCTGCAAAAGTTGCTGCTGCATCGTCACGAGCCGGAGTTCGAGTTCGGCGACTCGGCTGTTCGTGCCACGCTCGATGAGTTCTTCAGTCCCGATCATCCTTGCCCCTCATCTGTGAGACGGTCTTCTTCCGTGATGCCGCGCGTGCGGAGAATCTCTGCTTCGGGTCTATCGGATTGCAGACAGACGTGACTTCATGCTCAGTCGCGCCGACATGGACTCGGCGGCGATCTCGGGCCGCATGTCCAAATTGGATCGGCCCGGTAAAGCTGCACGCCGCGCGAAGCTATGCCGAACAGGCACACTTACCAGCCTGCGGTGAAATCGTGGTGCCGCCTGCGCCACTTTCTCAACCGGCTATCAACGAGATTCAGTGTGCGCGAAACAGTGCCATGTGCCGACAAAAACAGCCCAGTCGGACCCGACCCGGCTGAGCTGCGGCAACTCTTGCCGGTGTCTCTACCACCACAATCTTGAGCGGTTGGCTGATTCGACTTTACTCTCAGGTCAGAACTTGTGGGCAGACTTGGGCTGAAGAGTTTTCTTTCCGTCGGCCACAGGGGGAGACTATCTCTCGCGCGAATCGACCGGATTGAATTTGACCTCTATCGAGCCAGCACGTCGAGCATTCCTTTGCAGAAGTCGGGCAGGTCATCAGGTTTGCGACTGCTGACAAAGTGCCGATCGACAACGACGGCCGCGTCCTCAAACAGACCACCGGCATTAATGAGATCATCCTTGATTCCCGGCGATCCGGTCACGCGCACGCCGCGATAGACATTGGCCGAGATTGGAATCCAACCACCATGACAGATGGCCGCGACGAGCTTGCCCGCTTGTGCGAACTCGCGTGTGAGGCTGAGTACCTTCGGATCGCGCCGCAACTTGTCGGGCATCCAACCGCCGGGACAAATCAGCCCATCAAAGTCAGCCGAATTCATCTCACCGAGTGCTTCGTCGGACGGACAGGGGTAGCCATTCTTGCCGCGATAAACCTGACCTGCTTGTTGCCCCGCCACGGTGACGACTCCCCCCGCTTCGATCAGCCGCAGCTTCGGATACCACAGTTCGAGGTCTTCGTAGTCGTCACCAACAATGATGAGGATTCGCTTTCCGCCGAGTGACATCGCAGGTCCTTCGTGAGTGGTGCCGGTCAAAACGGGCCGTATCATAGCCGCCCCTGACCGGAATTGGACGGTCTGCACACAGCCAATCCTCGTCCCGATCTCGCTTCTGAAATGTGTCTCTCACTCTCCTTTTTTCCCGCGTTGGAACACCATGTCACTCCATCCTCAAGCCGCGGTGTTTCTCGACCAATTGGCTCGAATGAAGTCGCCGTCACTCGAAGCACTGCCGATCGAAACCACGCGCCGCGCATTGCTGTTCGGCAGTGCCGTGAAGTGTGAACCACCGCAGCTCGCGCGAGTTGAGACACGCACAATTCCCGGCCCGGACGGGGACGAATTGCGAGTCCGCATCTATTGGCCTCTGGGCACGGGACCGTTTGGGGCGTGCCTCTATTTCCACGGCGGCGGTTGGGTGCTGAACGACATCGACACGCATGATGACGTGGCGCGGCGACTGGCTGCCGCTGCGGGCTTCGTGTTCGTGTCGGTCGATTACCGATTGGCTCCCGAACACAAATATCCCGCCGCGATTGAAGACGCGTATACGGCTTTACAGTGGGTGTCACGTGAGGCTACCGCATTGGATGTCGATCCCGCGCGAATCGCCGTCTGCGGCGACAGTGCTGGCGGAAACATCGCTGCCGTGCTGTGTTTGATGACGCGCGATCGCGGTGGCCCGCCGATCGCGTTTCAAGCTCTCATCTACCCGATCACGGATTGCGACTTCGATCGTCCGTCGTACCTCAACAACGCCGACGGCTACTTCCTGACGACCAAACAAATGCGCTGGTTCTGGGGGCATTACGTTTCCTCGCCCGAACAGATGTGTGAACCCTATGCCTCGCCGTTGCGAGCCGCCTCGTTGTGCGGACTCCCTCCCGCACTGATTCAGACTGCCGAGTTCGACCCGCTCTGCGACGAGGGTGAAGCGTATGCCGTCGCTCTGCGTGCGGCCCAAGTCCCGGTCACGCTGCATCGCTTTGAAGGGCTGATCCACGCCTTCGTGAAGCGTGTCGATCAGTTCGACGCCGCCACGGAAGCCATCTTCGCAATCGGTTCCGCGATGAGGAATCTCGTCGCTCGCTGAGTGCCGCATGTCCGCTTCAATGACGCAGAATGGACTTATACCTCACGCGGCCAAAGATGAGACACTGGCGAGCCGCCTGCCGTGAGGCTGCGGGTTCTTGATCGCCGCAGGAAACCCGTGGCCTCACGGCACACGGCTCGCCTCGATGATCGGAGCGATGCCGCCAGTTGTTGATGTGCCCTTCTGAAGAGCCGGTCCCAGAGCAAGTTCATGATCTTGGACTGGCTCTCTCTGCGTTGGTCAGGCACTTCTTGCCGCTGAGCGCTCCGTCTGTCGATGGTCTCGACTTCGCCTCGCACCGTGACTTGCGGATCGAACTTTCTTCAATCGTTACAACCGGAACTGGCTCGTTGTGGCTTCTCGAAGCGGAAAGGGTTTTTCGAGAGCGAGCCGCACGATGAGGAGCCACCTGCGACGATGAAGTCTCTCAACACGACAAACCTTCGGCACGTTGCTGGCGCAAAGCACTTGCCGGACATCCTCATGGACGAGGTCGGAACCGCAGTTCAGCGGACGCCTCACGGGAGCGAATTACGATGAGACGTTGGACGATTACGGCGTTGGGGCTCGGATTGAGCATCGGTTTGACGACGGTGGCTCGGGCGCAGGAGGCGGCAACAATTCCGCCTGCTCCCGCCAGTGAGAACTCACTGCGTGATGAGATTCTTCAAATCACACAAGCT
>JAYVOX010000649.1:0-3829 GCA_043757695.1 Schlesneria sp. | reverse complement strand
CGTTGATTGAGCAACCTGATGACCGCATGTTCCAGTTCTTCGTCTTCCACGCCGAAGACCAACGTCCCCATGCGATTGATGATTGTGTCGCGCGCCTTCTCGATCTTGTCGCGGCATTCGTCGGCGCTGGCTCCTTCGGCCATGATTCGCAGCGTGATCGTCGCTTCATGCACCGTGATGCCGACATCCGGGTCGCGACCCCGCGCGGTGAGGTCTCCCAAAATTTCCTCGGCTTGCGATTCACCGACCCCGAAGCAATTGATGCGTGCCCGACGGATGACTCGCCCGCCGCCGTCGAGTCGCGGCAGAACTTGTTGGCGAAACATCTGCTTCATCTCGCTCGGCACGCCGGGCATCGCGGCGATCCGACAGACACGCTCGCCGTCGCTGTCACTCGTACCGTTGGTACTCGGGCCATGGTCACGGGATTTCCCCGCGTCATCTCGCGGCACGCTCATCCAAATCCCTGGAGCCGTCCCGCGCGGATTGGGGAGCGATTCCGCTCCGCGCGGAAACATCGCTTGCATCGTGTTTCGTTCGGGCATCGGGCGATTGCGTTTCGCGAACATTTGTCGCACGTGTGCGAGCGACGGTTCGTGCAGCACCAATTCGACACCCGCCATCTGCGCGAGGGCTTCGCGCGTGAGGTCGTCGAGCGTCGGGCCGAGTCCTCCCGTAATGAGCACCACGTCACTGCGCGACGCCGCCAGTCGAATGGCATCAGCCATCGCATCGAGATCGTCGTCGATGGTCAGATGTGCCCGCACGGGAATGCCGATCTCGGCCAGTTCCAGGCTGAGCCATTGGCTATTCGTATCGAGCTTCGCGCCGGTCGTGAGTTCCGTCCCGACCGCGATAATTTCGGCAGACATTGTTCGTCCTATCTCGACGTTCGGGCGATCTCGGCCAGGGCCTCGCGTGAGTTGTTCCTGAATTCGACTCGCCGCTTCCGTGAGTTGATGCTCGTTTTTGAAACTTGAAGGGGTGACCTGCGGTCGGGCGTTTCGGCGGGGTCAGGAGACCCGCGCCGAACAGCGTTGTTCGGCGCGAACCGCTGTGCTGGGCGAGTCTCCCAAAGCGATAGAAACACTTCAACCAATCGACAGGGTTTCGCACGAGTCCAGCAGAGTGCGTTGGTTTGATTCGCCAAGCTGGAGCTTGGAAGAGGCTCGTTCCCAAGCTGGAGCTTGGGAACGAGAGGCGAAGCTGGAGCTTGGGATCGAGAGCTAACCTTCAACCACTCGAAGGGGCTTCGCTGTGAGTCGCGCAGGCAACTACCAGTGCATGACCTGTCCGCCATCGACGTTCATCGTCTGGCCGGTGATTTGACCGGCACGTGCCGACGAGAGGAACGTCACCAAGTCGGCGATGTCTTCCGGCTGCTGCCAACGTCCCAGCGGCACCACGCTGCGAACTTTGTCGCCCGCCCAGTCTTCATAGCTGCGGCGTTTGTCGGGCGGCTGTTGGTCATGCCATGCCTGCCAGACTTGGCGGTTCAACGGTGTCTGCACCATGCCGGGGTTGACCGTGTTGACGCGCACGTTGTGCGGAGCCAAGTCCTTCGCGAGACACTGCGCGAAGTTGATATTCGCCGCTTTGCTGGCACTGTATGGCGGGTCGGTCTGCGATCCGATCTGTCCCGCCACGGAAGCCACGAACACGAGCGTCCCTTGCTGGCGCGAGACCATTCCCGGCGCGAGCGCCTGCGCGACGTGAACCATCCCGAGGACGTTGATCTCCAGCACGCGAGACCAATCGCTCGGTTGTAGGTTCGTGAACGGAAAGCCGAACTTGCCCGAGGTGACGGCGGCCGCATGAACGAGATGCGCGATCGGTCCCAGCGTGGCAACGGTCTCTTGCGTCGCAACCTCGACCGCCGAGAAGTCACTCACATCAACGCTCAATCCGAGTGACGCACCGCCGAACTCGTCGGACAGCCGCGCCGCCTCGTCGATCACTCGCGCCGAAACATCCCACAGCGCGACACGACAGCCCTCGCGAGCGAACCCACGCGCGCAGGCCAATCCAATCCCGCTTGCGCC
This sequence comes from Schlesneria sp., assembly GCA_043757695.1. Taxonomy (GTDB): domain Bacteria; phylum Planctomycetota; class Planctomycetia; order Planctomycetales; family Planctomycetaceae; genus Schlesneria. The sequence continues at coordinate 1,787 of JAYVOX010000649.1, read as the reverse complement.
CCCCGTCACGACGGCCACCTGTCCACTCAGTTCCAGTTCCACGCTTTGCTCCAATCTTCGCTTCGCTAATGCCTGTTCGTCATGAGACAAGTTAGGAGCGGCGCATCAATAACTGACGGAGTTTGGTGTGCCGGGTGCCGTGAGGCACCGGACTTTTGGCGAAGAACCCGGGGCCTCACGGCACCCGGCTCAGCCAGACCATCAGATTGATACCGCCAGTTGTTGATGCGCCGGTCCTTACAAATCCACCCCATGCCCTTGTTCGGCGCGGGTCTCCCGACCCCGCCGAAACTCCCGACCGAAGGTCTCCTCTTCGCCGATCATGGCGATTGTCAGAATGACGGGACACAGGCAGACTACAAACCTGCTTCACGTCTGGCGCGGCATCCGACTCACGACTCAACACGGCACGATTCCTCCCAAGGCCACAACATGCAACTCGGACTCATCAACTCGGCGTGGGCACAGGCGGGGCGAGACACCGCGTGGGGAATTCGCCAGACGAAGGAGCTGGGGTTCGACACGATCGACATCTTCGCCGATCCGCTCGACATCAGCGTGCAGGAACGGCAGTTGATCCGCCGTGAGTGCGACCGGGCCGGACTGCCGATCGTGTCGCTCTGCTGCGTCGCGACGGGACTGATCGACTTCAACCCCAGCGTGCAACGGTTCCACGTTGATCGAGTCCGTCAGTACCTCGACTTGGCCTACGAGTTCTCCGCAAGAAACGTCCTGCTGGTCTTGGGCGAGTACATCTGGAACCGCGAAGTCATTCGTCCCGCCGATCAGTGGGCCTTCGCCGTCGAGCATTGCAAACGACTCGGTAACTACGCCGCCGAACTGGGAGTTCAGATCGCTCTCGAACTCGAACCGTTCCCGCTGTCGCTCTTGAACAACATCGACAACATGGTCCGCTTCATCGACGACGTGAATCACCCGGCGGTGCAGGCCAACATCGACGTGTCACACCTGTGCCTCGCCGGAGTCGCTCCCGAGGAAGTGCGGCGATTGAAGGGGAAGGCGATCCACGTCCACATTTCCGACTGCGACGGCCGCGTCCACGGCGACCTCCCTCCCGGTCGAGGCGTCGTCCCGTTCGAGCCGTATCTGCGCGAGATCGCCACACTCCAGATCGACGGAGCCGTTTCCATCGAACTCGAATACAGCCCTCAACCCGACCAGATCGAAGCGTGGGTGTCCGAAGCTTACGCCGCGACAGCCGCGCTGCTGAAAGCCTCTGGCCTGCGCCAGTAAAGCTTCCGTGAGAAACGTCGGATCAGCGCTACGAATCGAGGACGCTGGGGGAGCGGAGGCGATCGGGGAGGTGGCCCACGTTTCTGTGAGCGACCAACTCGGCGACGATACTGATGGCGATTTCGGGGACAGTTTGTGAGCCGATGTCGAAGCCGAGCGGAGCGTGAACGCGGGCGAGCGCAGCGCGTGAGATTCCCTCACGAAGGAGGTCATCGAAGATCAGCTTGATCTTGCGCCGACTGCCAATCATCCCGACATACCGCGCCGATGTTTCTGCCAGATGGAGCAACGCTTGCTCATCGTGGTTATGGCCGCGCGTGACGATGATGCAGTAGGTGTCCGTGTCGATCGTCAAGCCTCGCAACGCCACGTCGATCGCATCGACGATCAACCGCTTGGCGCTCGGGAAGCGTTCCGAGTTGCAGTACTCCTGACGGTCATCAATGACCCAGACATCGAAGCCGACATCGCTCGCCAGTTCGGCCACTTTCCGACCAACATGGCCCGCTCCCACGATCACCAAGCGACAGTGT
>JAYVOX010000648.1:0-3847 GCA_043757695.1 Schlesneria sp. | reverse complement strand
TGTAACTTCGACTGTGGCAGTCGGATCGAGGTGCTTCAGGACGGGGCCGATGAGCGAATCGAACGGCGGCATCGCCAGTACTCGCACCGCTTTGCCTTCTTTCAGCAGCAGTGATGTCCGTGTGAGGAAATCGCGTGGAGGCTGCACGTCATCGAGCGAGGGATCGCGACCCGTGATCGTGCGACAGAGTTGCTCGGCCATCAGACGGTGGCCGTCCATGTTCGGGTGAATCTCATCACTGAGTGTGCAACGCCAGGCCCACGCATCTCTGGCTCGCAGACGTTCACCCGCCGCGAACTGATCGCAGACGGAGACTTGCAGTGACAGGCCGAGTTCTCTGATCCGCTCACAGTAGCGAGTCAACTTCGAGACGGGGCGACTGTCCGTGTCGATGACCGCGTTGGGTGTACACAAGACGACTTGAGACTTCGCCGCGCGGCAACGTTCGATGAGTGTCGTGAGGTTCTGAATAAACTGCTCTTCAGGAACGCGAGTCATGTCGTTCAGACCGAAGCTGATGCTAACCAGATGCGGCTGATGGTGGAGGACATCCCGGTCCAGTCGAGCTAATCCATCAGCCGTCGTGTTCCCGCTGATCCCCGCGTTGATGACTCGAACGTTGGCGTTGGGGGCGACATTCCGAATGGCCAGTTCAAGCATCTCGGGATACGCCCGCCGTCCGCCAGTGTGGTAGTACACGCCCGTCACGCTGTCGCCGAGGCAAACGATTTTCTGGAGTGGCAATGAGCTTTGGCTCATCGCTGAGCTGGTTTCGTCTGAACTGGTCACGGCTGTTGCACCGTTCCTCATTGTCGAACCGAACTCGATCAATGGTGGCGTGACTCGCCACTGCGCGAAGACAAACGAGAAGGCCTCCATCGCGTCGGCGTACTTCGTCTCGTGACCGATCGCGGGGCGATGAATCAGCCGAACGCGACGGTCTCGCGTCGCCAGCCGTTCCGCCAATCGCAACACGCTGTCGGCAGGGACGAGTCGATCTTGGCCTCCCGTGGTCAGCGCGATCGGCATCGACAGTCGTCCGGAGTTCAGTTCGGCAGATCGCTGGCGATACTCTTCCGGTCGCTCTTGTTTGCTTCCTCCAAACGACACCGCGATCGCCTCTTGAAACTGATCGTACTCGACGAGGTTGGCGGTTCCGTTCATCGAGACCACGCCGTCGATGGCCTGAGGGTGCAAGGCCGCGAACGTCAGCGCACCGGTTCCACCCATCGAGCCGCCGGTCAGCAACACTCGTGCGATGCGATACTTGGCACGCAGTTCGTCGAGAATTTGCAGGAGGTCCGCTTCCGCAGCCGGTCCCATCCACGACGTGCGGGCGCGATAGTCGGGTGACACGAAGATCATCTTTTCCGCAGTCGCCGCATCACGCGCGGCTCGACATTCGTCGCGCCCCTCTTTCACGAACTGCCACCGGTCGGAACCGTGTCCATGCAGCGCGATCATGATGGAGTGAACAGCCTTCACATCGAACTCCTCGGGCAGCAAGATCACATATCGTTGAGGCGTCTGGTCGAGCCGCGACGTGAAGAGGACATCTTCCGGTTCACTCGCGGCAAGTAAGCACGTGCTGGCCGCCGTGATCAACCACAGCACAACCATCAGGCCGAGCCTCAAGCTCATTCGATGACGCATGTCGTGAAGTCCTTAACTGAGTTCGCTTAACCCGCGAGATGTTCTAGCGGTCCACCAACTTAGTATTGCGGCGAATTCGTGGTTTTGGGAATCAGTCGGGCGGGTTTCTGGAGCAATGGGGTTGTGTTGACTGTGGGAGAGATTCATGGGCACGGATGCCAAGCCTGTGCTGCTGCTGTCGATTGACGAGCGGTTGAAGTTGGAGAAGGTTCCCTGCGCACCGCGTGTGGCGAAGGATCGGGTGGCGCGGATCACCGCCAATGATGGCCCGCGACAATCTCCTCGTCGCTGGGGGCGTTCGCTCTCGACCGTGGTGACGACCGTCTGGCTGCTGCTGGCGAGTCTCTGCTTCTGGCAGGGTTTGCCCGCGTTGACCGGTTCGAGTCGTCAGGCGACGGCTTCGGCCACTTCGCAGTCGGGCGAACGCGAGCTGCTCACCACGCCGATTGAAGAGATCGCGCCGTTGCAGCGGGTGATTGCGGCGAATCCCGAGTTGGCGGGAGAGACCGTTTCCGAACGACAAATCGACCCGGCCACCGATCGGTTGGTGTCGTTCAAGCTGACGCATCCGGACGGCTCGTTCGTCGAATGGACGCGGGTGGAATCGATTCCCGAGTTACTGGACGAGCTGCTGCTGGATGACGAGATCGCCTTCGGCACTCTGTCCGACGGTGCGATCGACGACGTTCTCGCGCAGAGGTTGATGGGCCGCACGCTCGATGTGGAGTTGATCGAATTCGGAGCCAGCGGCCCCGCCACGATTGTTGGGATCGCACACTGTCCGGAACCGGAAGCGGATGATGGCACGGGGCGTCGTTTGGTACGCAGTGTCACTCGAAGAACTCCGGGCGGCGGTGGGGAGCGCCAACCGCGAACTGGCCGCCCGCGTCCGCGACGAATGGGGTGACGAATTCGACGAGGCGGACCAATGGTTTGCCGACGAATACGGCTATGCCCTCGAATTCCTCTGCCGGACACTCGGCGATGATGTCCTCGGCGACATCGGGTATCTCCACTTGCTGGGGATTGATGAGCAACTGGTGGTCAATCGGTTGCCGGTGAAAATCCCGCAGCCCCAAGACTTCCCCGGCATCGGCCACCTCACTCGGGACGAATGCCGTGCGGAACTGGCCAAACCCCTCACACCAGCAGACGAGGAGAACGAAGTCCGGACTGAACTTCTCGAAGCGTGTGAAACCGCAATTGAGGACGAACGGGATTTGGTGTTCTTCTACTACTGAGTTCTACGGACCTGGCTTCGACGAAACACCCAATTGAAGGAAGCATCTCTCCGTGTTTCACCGTGAAACCACACCCCACTCAGGAATGCAATCTCATCACTTGCCACCACTTTCATCGGGCATACACCGCCGCAAAGCCATATTCCATCCAGGCCACCCCGCGCGTGACTCGTCCCCCCGCGAACCGTCCCTACCAGCCCCACGCAAAAACGGGATGCAGCGTGTGACCGGAGACGCTGAATCAGGGGCTTCCGCAAAGCCGGATAGCACCCGGCTCACAGGACTTCTGTCGGAAGCGTCAACGTTGGTCAGCCACTCTGATCGGAGCTAGCTGGCTGCTTTCACCTGAGTGATGTTGGCAGATGCTGCCGGAGTTCCATGTCTGTGCCGATTGTCAGGTGGCAACTTATGGCGATGGTCTTCCGAGCGAGCCGTTGCAATACCGGCGGTCGATGGCGAGCAAACTCTGTTTTCCAGTTGGAATGTGAGAGGATCGAGTCCACTCGCGCGCAGCGCTCACGAGTCACATGACGCTTGACCAACAGAGAATTCAGCCTTGCCTCAATAGTTTCACCACGTCGAGAAGTCGATAGAGTAAACGGGCGTACCTGCACATCAACAATTGGAAAAGCAGCTTACGGAATGAGTGGCTCAAGGATGAGCAGCTCACGGCGGAATTGCATAACGAGCCTCAGATCAAACGAGTCCCGTTTTAGGGATGCCAACTTACACGGAAGTATTCATGCGAAACCCATCGATTCAAACAGCGGCTCACTGGTGCGGCTTGTGTCTGTTTGCCGTAATGATCTCCGTGCCGGTTGACGTGCATGCTCAGGATGGAGAACTCCCCGCAATGGAGTACGACAAACTCCGCAGTCGCCTCGACGAGTTGGAGTCTGAAGTAAGTCGTCTCAAGATATCTCCGGTTCGATCCTCCGCCTTCGCGAGTGACC
>JAYVOX010000647.1:0-3853 GCA_043757695.1 Schlesneria sp. | reverse complement strand
CAGACATCGACCTCGGGGATCGTGTGAACTCGCCGCAGCGCGGCCGCGATTTGCGGAGCGGCCTGCGGTCCCTGGACCACCACGGGTACGATCACAATGTGCGCCTTGGGCCAGCGCCGCGTGATGACCTGCGTCATGTCCTGCACTGCGGCTCCAGTGGGACTCGTGATGAGTGCGATGCGGCGCGGAAAGCGGGGCAACGGTCGCTTGCGAGCGGCATCGAACAGGCCTTCTTGAGCGAGCTTCGCTTGGAGCTGTCGGAACGCCAGTTCGAGCGGCCCGATCCCTTTCGGCTGAAGTTCATCGACCACGATCTGATAGACGCCGCGTGCTTCGTAGACTTCGATTCGTCCGGCGGCGATGACCTGCAAACCATCCTTCAGATCGAACCGCAATCGCTGCGCGGTGCCACGCCACATCACCGCCTTCAACTGCGCCGAGTCATCCTTCAACGTGAAGTAACAGTGGCCGGAACCGGCTCGCGTGAAATTGGAAATCTCGCCACTGACCCAGACGTGTGGGAAGGATGTCTCGACGACTTCCTTCAGGACAAACGTCAACGCACTGACGGTCAGTACGGGAACGGATTCGACAGTGGTCTCGGTCTTCAAAGTCAGGATGCCTTGTACAAATTCAGTTGGTCGGGCGGCCATTGCGGACTGTTGAAAGCACGCCGCAATTTCTCTCGCCATCAGACACCGGGGAGCAGTTCGCGCAGGTACTGCACCGCTCGAACGATGTCACCCGGACGATCGTCTCCCTGAGTCCTGACGGCCGTGACCCAACCGCGATAGTCCATCTCACTCAACAGGGCGAAGACTTCGGGCCAGTCGATCGTTCCACGTCCGACGGCCGCTTCCTGACTGCCACCACTGAAGTCTCGCAAGCCATCGCGCAGTTGCACGTGACTCACCACGGCGTGCAAGGTGCGCAGGGCTTCGACCGACGAGCGGCCGGTCATCGCAAAGTGAGCCGGATCGAAGTCGATCCCGAGTGGTCCGGTCTTGATTTCTGAGACCAGTGCCGTGAGTTCCTCCGCCGAGTCATCGGTCGGCGTGATACACAACACCGTCCCGACATGATTGCCGTGGCGAGCGAGGTCGTTGAGGATTTCGACGAGCAGTTGCCGCTCTTTCGAGTCGCGATCCGGGGGAATGCGACCGACACGACAGCACAGCGTGGAGGCCTTGAGCGCGTACGCGAACGTCATCGCGTCGCGCACTGCGGTCACGCGGCGTTCGAGTTCTCGTGGATCGGTCAACGGGTGCGTCAGCGGAAAGACGGCACCCGCGACGGACAGATTGAGTTCCGACAGGCGATGCAGAAATTGTCGCCGTCCCGATTCGGTCAGGCCGGACGAAGTGACTTCATGGCCGAGATCAAACTGAACACCTTGAACGTGCAGTTCAGAAGCGGTCTTTAGCGACGCGGCTATCGGCTGTCGAAAGCACCGTGTGGCCACGGCCAAGCGAAACTGGGGCATAGTGGGTGAGCGACTTTTGGAGGGGAGACAGCAGGTTTACGAGCAGGATCTGTAACACTCGTGTCACGAGGCCACCGATTCCGCGAATGCGAGGTGGCAGAGTAATTGAGCAGCCGCCACTTCGCGAGTGCTGCTGTCGAAGCCCTAGCAATCCCCGCGAAGCGTTTTAGCGACACAACGAACGCATCACGACCAATCCGCTGCAACTTACCCGTAGCTCTCACACACCGGTGCGAAGTGCAAATCGAAGCCTGAAGCGCAAGCAAAGAACGCTGGAGATGACGATCCTTCGCTTGCGCTTCAGGCTTCAATACAGGCTATTCCTCGATACTGGGGCGAAAGTGTGCAACTTCTAATCTCACGCTTCAGGCTGTGATTCCTCGTGAGAAATACGGGTTAACAGAACGAATGTTCTGTTCCAACAAGGACCATGCGGCGTACTTCCGGCCATGACACTCCGTGGCTATACCTCGCGTGGTCGAGAGTGAGACGTTTACTGTAGCTCCGTCGCTCCGCCGACGGAGAGTCTTGTCGGCGGAGCGACAAGACCACAGTAGGTTGCGCCCCCCTGCCAAAATATCTCACCTCAGGCCGCGCGAGGTATAAGTTGTCGAGTCAACGGATGTACGAGGATCGCCATCATTTCAAGAAGGCTCTGTTCATGACTGCTGCTGACACCCAGACACATCCAGGAGGCCTCGACGTGCATCGCGTCTGCCGATATTTGCATGAACTCGCGCCGCTGGCGTTGGCCGAGGACTGGGACAACGTGGGATTGTTGTTGGGAGATGAGGCGACCGAGGTGACACGCATCCTCACCTGTTTGACACTCACCTCCGATGTGGCCGATGAGGCGATTGCAGTCGGCGCGACGCTGGTGGTCACGCATCACCCGCTCCTGTTCAAGCCCGTTAAAAAGCTGAACGCCTCGTCGAGTGAAGGCCGCCTCCTGCTGAAACTGCTGCGACAGGGGATCGCGGTTTACAGCCCTCACACCGCGTATGACAACGCTCCGACCGGAGTGAATCAACAACTCGCGGAGTTGCTCGAACTGCAAGAGATCGCACCGTTACGACCGCGTTCGATCATGGCCGTTGGTGACTTCTCTAAGATCGTGACCTATGTCCCCGAGCCGCAGCACGCGGCGGTGCGTCAGGCCCTGTGGGATGCGGGAGCGGGTGCGATTGGCAACTATCGCGAATGCAGTTTCAACGTGCGCGGCGTCGGTACGTTCTTCGGATTGGATGATGCTCATCCGGCGGTCGGTCAAGCCGGACGACTCGAACACCTGGAGGAGGTTCGCTTGGAAGTGATCTGTCCCGCAGATCGACTCGAACCGGCCCTCGCGGCACTGCGTGAGGCTCATCCGTATGAAGTCCCTGCGATCGATGTCCTGCCACTGCGCGTGATGCCAGACGGTTCGGGAGCGGGGCGATACGGGCGACTGATTCGCCCGATGACGCTCGGTGAATTGAACCGCGTCATCGCTGACCGTCTGCATCAACCGAACGTGCAATTTGTGGGAGACCCCGCGCAACGCATCGAGAAACTGGGGATCGCCTGTGGCGCGGCGGCCGAGTTCCTGCGCGACGCCCATCGCGCGGGTTGTCAGGCGTTGCTGACGGGTGAAGCCCGGTTTCATGCTTGCCTGGAAGCTCGCGATCTTGGCATGGCCTTGTTGTTACCTGGTCACTACGCCACCGAGCGACCTGCCATGGAAGAGTTGGCGCACCGATTGGCAGCTCAGTTCCCGCAGGTCGTCACGACTGCCAGCCAGTCCGAACGCGATCCGGTACGAAACATTTGAGAACGATCAGCTTTGGTACTTCTGGATGATCGAAGTCCGAGCCGTAGGGTGCGTGGAGTCTTCGGAGCGCACCATCCGGCTCATGGCCAAGAGAGGTGTGTTCCGCAGACTCCAGCGAGGCGTTGCTTCAGACCGGGTGCAATGTCCAACCGGCGGCAATTGCCAATTGTTTTATCTGTGTCCCGGCTTTGCCATCCGTGCTATTCCAGTTTTGGATCGCACGGATGGCAAAGCCGGGGCACGGATGACGCGAAACCCGCCTTCAGCCTGAAGTCGAATAAACTTGACTCAATTGCAATACATTTAGAACTCGAAGAAGTCCACGCACCCTACTAAATCAAGAACCGCTCCAAAGACGAACCATGCACGACAACTTTAATCTCAATTTCTGGCGTGATCGCCGCGTCTTCGTGACGGGCGCGACGGGCCTCGTCGGTGGTTGGCTCGTGAAGCGACTGCTGGCGGCTCAAGCCGATGTCGTCTGCCTCGTACGCGATTGGACTCCTCAAGCGGAACTGCTCAAGAGCGGCCTCTGGGACCGAGTCACCGTCGTGCGCGGTGAC
>JAYVOX010000646.1:0-3868 GCA_043757695.1 Schlesneria sp. | reverse complement strand
TCGAGGCTGTTGGTGTATTCGACCGGCAGCTTCAAGTACTCGGCCCACGCGCGTTGGTGTTGTTTGGCTCGCTCGGCATCGAACGGAGCGATGGCGGGGGGCGGTGCATCCGCCGGCCAGCCGTGCCAGCCAGTCGTAGCCGGAGTCGTCAGACTTCGGTCGGGCTGCGCTTTGAAAGAGTCCGAAGTCTTACGACTTCGGCTACCGTCGTCCGTGGTGATCTCGATCTTGGAGTCGCCGGGGACTTCGATCTTGGTCTTGGTGCCGTCCTTGTTGGTGATCGTGATGATGATCACGCCGAACAGTACCATCGCGGCCGCTCCACCCAGCGCGAGCAGCCACTTGCGGCCCGGACAGCGGGGCGGATTTGTCTGCAATGAGGGATCGCCCAAGGTAGCCGTCTCACTCCGCGCGACGTGGCGCGCGGCAGAAGCAGCGTTCGGATGGGATCGCGTGATGTCGGAGTCGAGGGGCTGCGGTAAGTCTCTCGACGTTCGGGATTCCGAGGGCCCAACGTAGCCGTCTCGCTCCGCGAGGGGAAAGCCGGGGGCATGATCGAAGATGTCGGTGGCTTGGGGGTTGGCTGCGCGAGCGGCGTCGATAGACGTTCGCGCCTCCTGTCGCGGAGCGACAGGGCTACCTTGGGAGACAGCGCTACGCTGACGAGTGAAGGGGGCGAGGACTTCCGCCAATTGATCGGCCGAGGCGAAGCGATCCTTCGGTTCCTTGGCCATCAGTTTGCGATAGATGGCATCGAGCCCGTCGGGAATGTCGCTCGTAGGATGGACGCCCCCGTCCGTCCGCTTGGCATTGTGTGCCACTGGCGAGGGGCTTCGCTCGCCAGTGTGCTTTGCAGGCACTGGCGGCTCAAAGCTGCCGCCAGTGGCACCCGATGAGGAGTGGTCGGACGAGGGCGTCCAACCTACAGCCGCACGAGCGGCCTTCAAGTCGGGGATCGGGTCGTAGATGTGGCCCTTCATCTTGCGCGGGACCGAGCGGTACTCGTCGCCGCCGTAGGGAGTCCGACCGGTCAGCAGCAGGAACAATGTGCAGCCGAGCGCGTACAAGTCGGCTCGCCCGTCGCACGTGTGCGCGTCCTCCCATTGCTCGGGAGCCATGTAGTCGGGCGTACCGAAGCACTGTCCCGTCGAGGTGAGTGCCGCCGGAACCTGCTCCTGCGACAACAGCGCGAGGCCCATGTCGAGGATCTTGATCTGCCCGGTCTCTTTGGTGACGAACAGATTCGACGGCTTGATGTCTCGATGCACGAGACCCAGTTTGTGCGCCGCCGCCAACCCCAGCGCGGCTTGTCGGATTGCCTTGCACGCATTCGCGACCGATAGCGGCCCCTTGGCCTTCACCAGTTCCTGCAAGTCCTGACCTTCGACGTACTCCATCGACAGGTAATGCACGCCGCCGATCTCACCCGCATCATGGGCCTGCACGACGTTCGGATGATGGAGCGAACCGACTGCCAGCATCTCGCGCTCGAACCGCGCTAGGGCATCCGGTCGCGAGAGAACATGCTGCGGCAGAATCTTGAGCGCGACCAACTTGCTGAGCTTGGTATGGCGTGCCCTGTAGACCGCTCCCATACCCCCTTCGCCCAGCTTGGCCTCCAGCCGATACGGACCCAACTGACTGCCAACATCAATCACCGTGCTGAGCGGCCCGGCGGGCTTGGTCTCACCGGTCGAGGTCTGTTGCTGCGGGCTGAGCGACGAATGCGTCGGCACCTCGACCTTGGACTGTGAAAGCAGCGTCGCATCCAGATTCGCGGGAGACTGCGGGACAGGAACCTCGGGATCAAACATGAACGTGGCCCATGAGAAAGAAACATCTTCGAGCGGGTCTCAGGTCGCGAGAGTCTACTGATTCCCCAACCCAAGACCACGCACGCCGACAGAAACTCCCAATGCAGACGCAGGATAATTGCCACCCGCCGATTGCACATCGGCCACCACTTTCATCGGGCCACTCGCCAGCCGTTTGGCGCGACTCTATCATCGGTCGCGCCGTGCATTCTCGCGGGATCTGGTCGTTAGGATTCACCCATCAATCAGTGGCAGTGGTAGCCGAACTCGTGAGAGTTCGGACGGAAGTCTCACGACTTCAGCAACGCCAGTGATTCCTTCGCGAGCCCGTACCCAGCTCGGCCGTCAACCCGATTGAGACTTCCCTTCACTGGAACTTCACCATGCGAATCTTCTGCACATTGAATCTCTTCGTCGGTCTCATTGTTGCGACCGCCTCATCGCTCACGGCGGGGGAGTGGTCGAACTGGCGTGGTCCGAATCAGGATGGTGTCGCGGTCGGCAAGAACTACCCGACCGAATGGAGTCTCGACAAAAACGTGGCGTGGAAGGTCGAGCTGCCGGGCAAGGGTTCGTCCACTCCGGCCGTCTGGGGCGATCGCATCTTCGTGACGAGTGCCGCTGATGGAAAGAACGCGCTGCTGGCGTATGACCTTCAGGGCAAGGAAGCGTGGCGAGTGATTGTCGGTGCCGAACGGCCCGGCAAGAGTAAGAAGGCGTCGGGATCGAACCCGTCGTGCGTGACCGATGGCCAGCGGGTCTATGCCTACTTCAAGAGTGGCGATTTGGTCTGTGCCGACTTCGCGGGGAAGGTCGTCTGGCAGAACAACCTGCAGAAGGAATACGGCGAAGACACGCTGTGGTGGGACTTGGGGACATCGCCCGTGCTGACGAAGTCCCATTGCGTGGTGGCCGTGATGCAGACCGGGCCGTCGTATCTGGTGGCACTCGATAAGGTGACGGGCAAGCTGGCGTGGAAGGTCGATCGCAATTTGGGTGCTCCCGAAGAGGCGGCTCAGAGTTATTCGACGCCCGTCGTGCTGAACGACAACGGCAAAGAGTCACTGATCGTGCTGGGAGCAGACCACGTGACGGCTCATGACGGCGCGAACGGCAAAGAACTCTGGCGCGTCGGTGAATTGAATCCAGATGGCGAGCGCTACTTCCGCTCGATCGCTTCGGCAGTCGTCCTGAATGGGATCGTTGTGGCCCCCTACGCGCGCGGCAAGACGATCACGGCGATCAAGCTCGGCGGCAGCGGTGATGTCACCGCCTCACACATTGCTTGGAAAAAGAGCGAACTCGGGACCGATGTTCCGACGCCGGCCGCCGCAGATGGCAAGGTCTATTTGCTCAATGACAAGGGGACCGTCACGTGCATGGACATCGCCACGGGAAACGAACTCTGGGCGGGACAGCCCGAGAAGAACCGCAACAACTTCAGTGCGTCGCCGATCCTGGCGGATGGAAAACTCTACATCACGCGCGAGGACGGCAAGACGTTCGTGCTGGCTCAGGGTTCTGAATTCAAAGTTCTCGCCGAGAACGAACTGGACGGCTCACAAGCAGTCGCCACGCCAGTCTTCGTCGATGGCCACATCTATATCCGCACCGATACGCATCTGTTCTGCATCGGCAGCAAGACGTGAGCAAGAAGAGGTCAGGGGGCAGGAGTCAGGCAAACAGAGGCGAGCAGTCACTCTTCTTGCTGATTCCTGTCCCCTGACGCCTGACTCCTGCCACTCGATTCCTCATCGCGCTCGGCTTGGCGTTTCAGGTAGCCGGGGAGCCACCAGCCCCAGAGAACGTAGTGCATCACGGCGAACCAACCGATGCCGCCCACGACCAGCACCACGCCGAGCAACTGCGGCAATACTAGAGTCATCACGCCCAGCAACATGTGCGCGATGACAACGACCATCAGCAGTGCCGCGAACGTCCGTTGATCAGCTTCGCTTTTGGCCTTCTCGTCGTCGTTCATGCGAAGATCTTCTGCAGAGCGGAACGGCGGTAATGGAAGCCGTCGTCGAGGGCTTCCAGAATTTTGTCGGCGG
>JAYVOX010000645.1:0-3874 GCA_043757695.1 Schlesneria sp. | reverse complement strand
AGATCGCCAGCCTCTTCGCGTTCGCACCGCTCGCCCGACTCGTCGTGGCTTATGGCGCGTGGTGTGAGTCGGACGGACGGACTCGCAATGTGTGGCCGCTTGCCGTGCGAGTCTCGCTGCCCAACGCGGCATCGCGGATCGAACGCGAATGGCGACTGCTGCATGAGGAACGCGGCATCGAACCGCTGCCACTCTCTGCCTCGCGCGAAGAAGTCTTCGCCGCCGATCACCGTTTGTGCGACCAGACCGTTGCGTTTGAGCAACCGACGACGGGACCAGCGGCCTCGCGCCAAACCGTCCTCGTCGTCTCACCCGACCCCGCTTATCGCCGCTATCTCCACGAGTTACTCGTCGTGACTGGGCACGAGGCATGTAAAGGGATTTCTCCCGAAGTTGACTCACATCCAACAGCCGTCCTGTTCGATGCGGACCCGTGGACCGCTGCGATTCTTGAGCGAGTCCGAACGCTGAAACAGCAACACCCGGCGGCCAAGCTCATCGCACTCATGAGTCTCGCTCATCCCGATCACACCGTCGAATTGGCTGCGGCGGGAGCTGCTGCCGTACAAGTCAAACTCAGCAACCAAGCCGCGATCATCGCCGCATTGGAAGTGGCGTGAGTCTCTGAGAACCGGCAGAGGAGCGGCAAATGTCTTGAGCCGCGAAGCGTTCCAATCTCCGCGTGGGCGTACTGCTTGGGAGCAGAATTGAACCGCACGGATGGAAGAAGAAGAAAGTGAAACAGGGGTCGGATGGAGACTATGCCGATCGCGAGAGACGAGCGAGATCGTCGAGTAGAGCATCAAGGCTGAGGGCGACCGAGATGTTCTGGTCGAGGTGACTCGCCGCCGTCACCGTGCGGTCGATGAGTCGGCCCAAACGCTCGAAAGCATCTCCGTGCCAAGCGATTCGATCGGCGAACGTGATCGCTTCGGGGATCGCTCCGAGGACCGGACTCCCTCCCGCGTCTTGGCGACTCAAACGCCACAACGCCGCGCGATAGAACTCGACGGCGAAGCGGATCAGCCAGTGAATGTTGACGCGCTGCGCGGGCGTGTCGGCACTGATTTTGTCGATCCCCTCCATCAACAGCTTCGACAGACTGAGGCCGCTGAAGTTGGCTTGGGACAGCGCGAGGTACAGCGTTGAACGCAGCGACCGGAGCTCCGGTTCGAGCAGTTGCCGGGCGACCGTCAGGCTGCCGTCGCTGAGTCCCGCCGCGAACTGAGCCTCCTCGCGCGAGGTGGCCAATTCCCCTTCGACCAGCAGCGCGACGACATCCGCCGTCGAGAGCGGTGAGAATCGAACCAACTGGCAGCGCGAGCGAATCGTCGGCAGCACCGCATCCAGATTCGAGCCGACTAAAAACAACATGGCTCGTTCGGGCGGCTCTTCCAAAGTTTTGAGCAGCGCGTTGGCACTCGCTTCATTCATCAAGTCGGCATCGTCGATGATCGCCACCTTGCGCGAACCGGCCAGCGGACGGATCGACAGGTCATGGCACAATCCTTCCTGACCGCGACGCTCCTTCGAGCCGACGATCAAGTCGATCGGAATCTCTCGCTTCCCTTCCGGACAACCGACGAACAGGAAGTCGGGATGAGCCGACGCGAGATACGGGCGACAACCCGAACACTTCCCGCACGCTTCCAATGCGTCTTCGCCCAACGACTGGCACAACAACGCCTGAGCCAATCGCCGCGCGAACTGCTGCTTGCCGATTCCATCGGGGCCGACGAGCAAGTACGCCTGCGAAAGCCGCCCGCGCGAGATCGCTCGGCGAAACATTTCACGCTGCTCGGCGTGACCACGAAGTGAAGACCAGTGAGACATGAGCGAGTGCAGTTTGAAATGAGAATGAAGCGTGAGAGCTCGGACGAGCCGCACAGCCGGATCTTGTCCCGCGCGTGGTTCGACCTCGGTCTTTCCGAGTGGGGCGGGAGTTGAATCCATCGGTCTCGAACTGGCAAGGCTGTCATGCGATCGCAGTTCAGGGCGCGACGGTTCAAACTGAGTCTTTCCGAGCGGTGGCCGCGTGAAGTATCACGGCGTGGCGGTTCCGACTCGCCAAAGGGCTTGGTATCGTTCGCCCCGCGTTGCGGTCGCCTCGTCGCAGTCGCTGCCTTTTCAACTCGTTTTTCACCGCCATGCCACTCGATGCCACTGACGATCCGTTGCAGACCCCCGTGCAATTCGTGCGCGGCGTGGGACCGGCACGGGCGGGGCTATTGGCGAAACTGAATCTGCTGCGAGTGGAAGACCTGCTGCTCAACTTGCCGCGCGATGTTCTCGATCTCACGCGCGTCGTGTCGGTCTTCGATCTCAAGCCAGACACGCTTCAGACCGTCTCGGGGATCGTGTACGACCGAGACGCGAAGGAGACTTCAAAAGGGATGACCATCGTCGCGGTGTTGCTTCAGGCCGATGGCGGATTCGTGCGCGGAGTCTGGTTCAATCAGTTGTTCATGCTGAAGAAGTTCGAGTTGGGGCATCGCGTCCTCTTCTCGGGGAAGCCGAAGTTCAGCATGAGACGCTGGGAGTTCTCGAACCCGCGCGTGCAGTGGCTGGGTGAAGACGAAGCGGACGGCGAAAACGGCGCGGGAATGGTGACACGCTACGGCCTGACTGACGGCATTTTGCAGAACGACATGCGCCGGATGATGCGGAACGCAGTCGAAGACTTTGCGCCACTCGTTCCCGAGTACTTGCCCGAGTCCTTCCGTGTCCGAGCCAAGCTTCCTGCGATCGGTTCGGCCTTCACGCAACTCCACCTGCCGCGAACGCCCGACGAATACGCAGCGGGGCGGCGACGCATCGTGTTCGACGATCTGCTGGAGTTTCAGATCGCCATCGCACTGCGACGCCGCGCATGGTCGAAGGACTCGGCCGCGACACCGTTGCCCGGCTCTGCCAAGATCGACGCCCGCATCCGGCGTCTGTTTTCCTTCCGCTTCACGGCGGGACAAGACCGAGCAATCCATGAGATCACCGCCGATCTTGCGCGCGATCGGGCGATGCACCGTCTGCTACAGGCCGATGTGGGAGCAGGCAAAACCGCCGTCGCCGTCTACGCGATGCTGGTCGCGATTGCAGCCGGAACGCAGGCCGTGTTGATGGCTCCAACGGAGGTCCTCGCCCAACAGCACTGGCAAACGATCGACACGTTGCTCGCGCAGAGCCGGGTTGAACGGCGGCTGCTCACGGGACAACTGACTGCCGCTCAAAGACGCGACACGCTGGCAGGCATCGCAAACGGAGGCGTGAAGCTCATCATCGGTACGCAAGCGGTGATTCAAGACGCCGTGAAGTTTCATTCACTCGGACTGGCGATCATCGACGAGCAACACAAGTTCGGGGTGCAGCAGCGGGCGAAATTCTCAACCGGAGCGGTCTCCCCGCACGTCCTCGTGATGACCGCCACGCCGATTCCGCGCAGCCTATGTCTGACACAGTTCGGTGATCTCGACCTCACACTGATGAACGAACTGCCGCCGGGCCGACAACGCATCGTGACCAGTCGCATTCCGAGTCGAGCCGCCGCGCGCAAAGCGTGGGACTTCATCAAGCAGGGACTGCGTGAAGGTCGCCAAGCGTATGTTGTCTGTCCGCGTGTCGAAGAGGATGCGACGTTGCCGATGGGCGTCGATGCCTCCGCCAGTGCCGAGTCGGTCTTCCGCACACTCACCACCGGTGAATTGAAGGAGTTTCGGATCGGCCTCGTCCACGGGCAGATGGATCGCGAAGCACGCTCGGCGACGATGGCCGCGTTCCGGAATGGCGACTTGAACGTACTCGTCGCGACGACCGTGATCGAAGTCGGTGTCGATGTTCCAAACGCCACGCTGATGGTCGTATTTCAAGCCGAGCGATTCGG
>JAYVOX010000644.1:0-3875 GCA_043757695.1 Schlesneria sp. | reverse complement strand
AGTATCTCACCCCGAGGACGCCCGCATCGACATCGCGATTCTTGATGCGCGGCTTGCCGATCCGCACGAAGGCGGGGAGATCGAAGTTCAGGTCTTCGCGCTCGCGCGCGACGAGCGACCCGAACGTCGGATACCTCAGCGCAGGAGTCGGCGGATAGCCGGTGCGAACATGCGTGATGGCCCGGTCATGTTCGGCTTCGGGCGTGCGCATCGAACGGACGACGGCGAGCTTGTCCATCATCATTGCGGCTTGCGGCCAGAAGTCGGCGAACTCAACGCCCGCCACGTTGGTCGAGATCGCTCGCGCTGGCCCCTGATTCGGCGAACCGACTTTCGGATTGAACGTATCGAACTGGCTCGGTCCTCCGTCCATCCACAAGAGGATGATCGACTTCCCCTTCTTCCGCAGCTCATCCGCCTGTGCAACTAGCATGTCGCGCCAACCGAGCGTCAATGCCCCGGCCGCAGCGCCGCCAGCCAAGTTCGCGACGAACTCGCGCCGCCCCAGAAAGCCCTGTCGATTAACGGCGATGTCGAGCAGAGGTGTGTGCATGGTCGTTCGTACTTTCAAATTATCAGGCTCGTTTTGATCGAGACTTCTTCGTTTGTGCAGCCTTGAGTGCTGAGTCGATCTTGTCGATGGATGCCACGGACGGCGTGACCTTGCCACTTTCGATTCGACTGAGCGTATCAACGCGAATTCCCGCGAGGCTGGCCAACTCGTCCTGCGACAGCCCGAGCGCAGTTCGATCACGAATGATTTCTCGCGCGATGCTGACTTGCGTGAACTCAACCGCAGGCAAATAGCCTCTGTCATTCGGCATTGGAAAAGAGGGCATCTCAGCCGACTTAACACAGGCGGTGAGGTGGTCATATTCGTTCTTGGGCACAATCACATACTCGATGCCACCAAGTTTGAACGCTTGCGCGGACATTTCTCACTCCTCATAAAAACCATCGCGATGGCCCACTCGCTCCACAACCACGAGATCATCTTCGATTCGAAACTGAAGACGATAATCACCTGTTCTCAATCTAAATCTCCCTGCCAAGTCACCGCGAAGCGGCTTGGCACCACTAACCGAAGGCCAGTCTTCAAGTCGGTTCAACAATCGCAGCATTCGGACTCGAATCCGCCGTGGGAGCGACACCATTTGCTCAGATGCTTCGGCGGTAACAAATACAGTCGCCATAGACCATCGTTCCTAACGCGATCACCTCTTCGTTGTGAACTCGGCGGAGTTGAGCAGGCTCCAGAGCAGATCCTCAAAGGCTTCGCCGCGATCGGATTGAGCGGTGATATGTTCGAGGGAAATCTTCGATTCCATCTCGGTCGGCTGGCGAGCCAGTATAAGTTGGAAAAGTCTTGAGATCGCCTTTGAATTGTCGGGTTCGGTCCCCACGAGCTTTGAAAGGGCGGTGTTGCTAACTGGCTGCGCGTTGACTTGGGCTTGAAGCTGGTCGTTGTTCATCATCAACATGGCCTGCCCGAGCGTGCGTGAGATGTCCTGAGGTCGCAGCGACGGGTCGAAGCCGAACGCTTCCGAGACGAGGTCTTTCGTACTCTTCGGCGGGACGGGGAAGCGAATCTCTTTGGTAGCCGGTGTTTTCGGAGGAGTCACGTTGGGGAGATTGATCGCCGTGACGAGCGACTGGAAAACTTCGTCGCCGCGCAGCTTGGTCGTTCTCGCGGCGGCGAACGGCTTGTCGTCGGAGGTGCTTAAGGGTTGGTCAAGCAAACGTTGCTGGTAAGCCTTCGAGTTGGCGATCGCGCGGAAGAGGCTCTTCGCGTCGAAGCCCGCAGCGCGGAAGTGGTCGGTCAGTTCGCGATGGACTTCGGGGAGCAGTGGGACGTTTGCTGCCCCCAGATCATCGGTCGGCTCATAGAAACCGCGTCCCATCAGTCGCGCCCAAACGCGATTGACGTAAGCCTTCGCGAACCACGGGTTGTCCACAGAAGTGACGACGTTGGCCAGTTCGCGGCGGCGTTCGAGATCGCTCTTGCCGGTCTCCGACTTCTGTCCCGTGAAGAAGGTCGGAGTCATCAGGATCCCTTTCTTGGTGGGGTCGGCGACGTTGGGCATCTCGTACTCGCCCTTCCCCTTGTCCTTCACTTCAATCTCACCGCTGTCGTTCCACGGCATCTTGGCCGACGCGCGAACGAAGTACGCGGCCAGCTCATGAAACTGCTGCCGCTTCCATTCGTCGAACGGATGATCGTGGCACTGGGCACAGCCGATTTGCACGCTGAGAAACACGCGAGCCGTCTCGGCGGCGAGTCGCGTCGTGTCGGCTTCGTGAAAACCGACGAAGGTCGCGGCCGGTTGATCTTTGACCTTGCCCGTCGCGGTCAGGATCGCGCGGACGGTTTCATCCCACGGCGCGTTTTGGTTGATGCGGTCAGCCAACCACTTCTCAAACAGCGTGTAATCGAGAAACGTCAGTTCCGGGGGCGGAACGCGGTAGCCGATCACGTCGGACCAATAGGCGGCCCAATTCGTTCCGAACTCGGGCGAGGCCAACAATCGCTCGATCGCCGCTGCACGCTGACCATCAGTCGTGTTGAGCAGGTACGCGGCGAACTCATCGGGCGTCGGTGGCCGTCCCACCAGATCGAGCGTCACACGACGCAGGAACTGTTCGTCGGTGACGATGTCCGCCAGATCAGACTCATCGAGCTTCGCGGCGTCGATCAGGAGTCGGTCGAGCTTGGCGGGGCCGAGGGCTGCGGAAACCGCCAACTGCGCATCGGCCGCTCGCTCGTCGGCCACAGCGGTGCCGTAGGCCATTGCCATCAGGCACGTGTTCAGGAAGTACGCAGCCTGAAGTCGAGAAATCCTTCGTAGCATGGTGTGCCAACTTAGTTGGAGAGATTTCGTGCGGAGAGTGGTCAACATGCTAGATCGACCATCGGGAGTGGTCAATCTGTGCGGAAGAGTGGTCTCGATGAAAGAACGCGCTGGTAGGCTCACCAAGCTCACTCCTGTCCGATTGAAGCACCGCGTGGGCCTCCTTCACGCTTCTGGCTGTGCTGGGAAAGGTAACTCTGGCGAGTGGTTGACGCCGTTGATCTCGTCCAGCAAGCAGTCGCGACAGAGGCAACACGTCGCAGGACTGACCGGCAGTACGGCTGGCAAATCCATGCACCAGCAATGGTCTCGCCCCGCAGTGATCTCGCAGACGAAAAGCGTCCCGCAACGAGGGCACTGGCCGTTGGAAGAGGTTGCGGCGGTGAGTTGGCAGTCGTTGGGAGTCATGCGGGCGATGATACAATCCGGCCCGATCGTCGTCTCGGACTCGAAAGGACGTTCGTTTATACCTCACGCGGCCAAAAGTGAGATGTTTCAGGCGAGCCGTGTGCCGTAAGGCCACGGGTTTCCTGCGGCGATTAAGAACCCGCCGCCTTACGGCGTGCGGCTCGCCTGGGCCTCAAATCAAGCCGCGCGAAGTATAAGTACCTCGCGTCTTGATACGTTCTTCAGCCATCCAATTGCTGCCAGCCACCAACATCAATCTTTCACACCCTTCTCAAGGTCCGTCTTATGCGAGCGTCTGTGTGGTCGTGTTCCCGTGTTTGCTTGGCGTTCGCGGCTCTACTCGAAGGAGCGACTTGTCGTGCGGCGGAGCCACCCGATCTGATTGTGCATCACGGAAAAATCGTGACTGTCGATGAGCGGTTCTCGATCGTTGAGGCTCTCGCGGTGAAGGGGGATCGGATTCAAGCGGTCGGTTCCAATGAAACCATTCTCAAGCTGGCCGGGCCGCAGACGAAACTCGTCGATTTGAAGGGCCGCACGCTGATACCGGGGCTATGTGATTCGCACGTTCATGCTCCCGGTGCGGCGATGTATGAGTTCGATCACCCGATCCCCGAG
>JAYVOX010000643.1:0-14624 GCA_043757695.1 Schlesneria sp. | reverse complement strand
AGGCCATACCTTCCGTAGGGTGGGCACTGCCCACCATCAACGACCGATTGTGGTGGGCAGTGCCCACCCTACGGGTATCCGGACAGACACCTAGACCTACAGCGCTAACTCGGTCTGTTCGCGTTTCGTGAAAACCGTCACAACCCGTGTCCCCGTGGGGGTACGGGCGGCGAAGCATGGATGCGAAGTCGTTGCGGACATTGGAACCGGAGTTGAAGACGTTTTTGGCCCGGTTCGCGGACTGTTTTGAGTATCAGGCCCTGGGATACTTGGCCAAGTATGTGGGCGGGCATTTGTCGGAACTGCCACGCAAAAGCGTTGAGCCGATGGCGCTCGAGGCGGGCGTGCCGCCGCGGTCGTTGCAGGAGTTTCTCACGCACTTGAAGTGGGACGAGCGGGCGGCGCGGAAGACCGCGCAGAATTCGTCGTTGCCGCCGAGTGCCGAGCATCCTCACGCGAAGACTTCGGGGGCCGGAGCGGTCGAGACGGGCGAGGATCATGCTGCGGGTGGCGGTGATGCCGCCGAGCGGAAGCCGCTGAAAAAGAAGCGTGGCGGGCAGCGGGGGCATCCGAAGCAAGAGCGGACCTTGTTGCCCCTCGAACAGTGTGCTGACGTGGTGCCACTGAAGCCCAAGAGGTGTCGCGGGTGCGGCGAGAAGTTGCGTGGCGATGATCCCGATCCGTGGCGTCATCAGGTGTGGGAGTTGCCTCAGCCGCAGCCCCTTGTCACCGAGTATCAGCGTCACCGTTTGACGTGTTCGTGCTGTGGTGTCACGACGGGTGCAGAACTTCCCGAGGGCGTTCCCGAATACACTTCGGGGCCGAGGCTGCTCGCCGTGACGGCCGTCTTGATGGGCCTGTCTTCTATCAAGAACACTGTTTCGCCAGTCGAAATCGCGCACCGCGCTGGCTCTCAACACACTGTGCTGTGCTGCCCATCTAAAACTTGCCGGGCGGGATGAGGATCATCTTCGCGCCGAGGCTGTTGGTCGTCTCGACCGTCCCCAGGTGATTGGCCCACGCCACTTGATGCGCGCGAGCTTGCCTGGCATCGAACGGGGCTTTGGCGGGTGGAGGGCTGACAGCGGATAGTCGTTCACGTTTCAGCAACTCCTCCACCGCATCCGCCGACAACGACGCCCGAAAACCAATGTAGAGATTACGGTCCGTCGGAACTTTGGCACCGCGAACAGAGGCACGGCAGCCGGACGCGGTGTCCCCCCAACCGCCACCCCGGGCTCCGCGCTGGGGACCGGCGAAGGATGAACTGCTGGGGTTGATCGCAGGCTTGTCCACGAACTGCCCGTAGGACGTTGGCTGCCACTCATCCTCCACCCATTCCCAGACGTTGCCATGAATGTCGTACAACCCCAGCGGGTTCGCCTTCAATGCCCCCGCCGTGTGTGTCCGAACGCCAGAGTTCCCTCCAAACCAACCTGCCCGAACGAGGTCTTCATCCTTGTCGCTGATCCAATACTTCGTCGTGGTGCCGGCCCGACACGCGAACTCCCGCTCCGCTTCCGTCGGCAATCGGTAGCCCGTTCCGTCGAGCCGCGTGATCGTCTCCCCCGCGCGCAAGTAGAACGGCTTCAGCTCTTCTTTCTGGCTCAGTTTGGCACAGAACTCCGCCGCATCATTCCAACTCACCGTTTCCACCGGGTGGTTCTGCGTTTCGAGATTCGCCACGGCCTCTTTGCCTGCTCCGGTGCTGGAGAAGTGAGACGGGTTCGGCCCCATCACCGATGAGTACTCTTTCTGCGTGACCTCATGGACACCCAGGTAAATCGCCTGCGTCAGAATCACTTTGTGCTGAGGTGCTTCACTCTTGATGTTCGCCCGCCAGAGCTGATCTTCGCCAACGACCTTAAGTGCCTCTTCAATCTCGGCCGCCGTGCTGCCCATCGTGAACTCGCCCGGCGGGATGAGGACGAACTTCATGCCGATGGAGTTTCGATAGTCATGATCTCGATTTTTTGGCCGTCACCGTCTTTTGCCGATGCCTTGCTTTCGACAGTGACGGCCCGGCAGATGGTCTTCACGCCGCTTTTGTATCGTCCATCGGTCGTGGGGACGGATTCCCAATGGCACACAATCCGGTCAATCAAATTTCGGATAGCGTCGGCCTTCTGGACGTAGCTCCCCTTTTCGACGGCCTGTTTCACAGTGGCTTGTTGTTGTCGCAAAAGTTCAAGTTCGGATTGAACCTGTTGCCACCATGCCATGAAGTCGGGGGCGGCGGTGGCCGCTTCAATCTCCCGGCTCAATTGACTGATTTGTTCGTTGTAGGTGTCGATGATGAACTGATCCTTGTTCTTCATCAACATCAATTCAAGGGTGAGCCGCTTCCGGTCATCCATCTTCGCTTGAACCGCCGCTTGGTTCTGCTCCATGTCGTCCTTGACCATTTGGCAGTAAAGTTCCAAGTAGCTGCCGTCCGTGGTGATGATGGCGTTCCGTTGGTTGTCATAGTCCAAGATGACTTCAACCCCACCGACACGATTGATTCCCTCTTTGAGCCGACTTTCGAGGAAACTTTCAATTTCCAACACGATGTAATCGAAATGAAGTTCCTTCATCCATTCGTCAGTTGCCAGTCGTTCCAATAACTTGTTGGTTACGACGGCTTCACCAAACGTGTCAAGCCGATGGCCAATGCGTTTCAGATATTCCCCGATGAACCACTCGGATTCCTTGAACGTCAGGTGTTTGTGTTCATGGCCCGGCAACTTCACCTTGAAGTGTTTGCCTTGGCTGTTGCCAGCAAGATTTTGCTGGCTTTCTTCATCCCACCACAAACCACCCAACCACAATGTTTCACTTCGGGGAGAACGCTTTGGCGTTGATGCCCGACGTTCATCCAACTTCGTTTGCAACCGACCAAACAATTCAGGGTCGATGAACGGTTCAAAGACTTCTTCGTTCGGCTGAAACCACTTTTCCTTGTCGTTCTGACGATACACTCCCTTGGAGTCTTCAAGCGTCTCGACAATTCGCCCACCCGCTTCAAGATGCCGAAAATTAGATTGGCTGGTGCGGTTCCATGCGGGCCTTCCCATAAGAACCGTGTTTTCCAACAGTCCGTCGATGAAAGCAGAATACCAGCGGTCGGAATATACCGGCTTGATGCCCTCTTGGTTCAACTGCTGGGCGATGGCGTAGGTCGTCCATCCAGCATCGAACATTTCACAAATCCGCAACAAGGTATTCACCCGCTCCTGTCGAATGCTGGGAGAATAGAACTGTCGGTCTGAAGAGTCTTTGGCCGGTCGATGACGAACTTCCTTATCCGGCATGATGCCATTCACATCTTTGGTGATTTCATTGCCATATCTCTCAGCTTCAACGTATTCACCTTTGTCGTTAGGAATGTATTTGATCCGAACGTCCCAAGCGTCATCAATCAATCGCCATTTTTCGTTGCCGTCCTTGCCGATGCAGACAACATCGAATCCATACACCAGATATTTTGATCCTACGTATTCGCCCAAGACGGCCCGGCGTCGTTTGCCGAATAACACCCGCTCGGCCTTGTCAATTTGCTCTTGGCGAGACTGGCTTGCACCAACCGAATTGACGATGACGGTTTCCAAGTCGCTCTTGCTGCGGTCCTTCCCGTCGATGGCGGTAATGAGGCGAACCCCGCCACGCTTCAAGATCGTGAGAAAATACCCAAGTTCATTACCATCAGCGGTTCCGAAGCGGTCGAGTTTTTGCACCAAAATCAAATTCGGCTTTTGGGTTTCAATGTCGTTTAGCATCGACTGAAACGAATGCCTTTGGTGGGATTTGTGGCGTTTCTGGTAGTCGCCATACTGCCCAATGATTTCGATATTATTGTCGGCGGCGTATTGCTGAATGATCCGAACCTGTTCATCAACCTCTTGGCTTGGGGTTGAAACTCGGGGATGTACATGAAGGCTGTTGTTTTTGTGGCCGTTGCGACCATGCTTCCCACTCCGTTTCTAGGCCGCTTCCCGCTCAAGATACCGCCAGACCGTCCGCAAGCTGGTTCCCATCGCTTTGGCGATTTCAGGAGCCGTCAAACCTTGATCTTTGAGTTCCTTGGCACGGTTTGGCTTCCCGATGGTCGTTCCCTTTTTGCGACCCGTGAATTTTCCCTTTTTCTGAGCGACTGCGATCCCTGCCATCTGTCGTTCCCGGCGATACTCAAGTTCAATTTCTGCCAATCCCAACATGACGGCGGCAATCATCCGACCGACCGGCCCGTTCAATTCAATCTGCTGCGTGATGACGATGATCTTCAAGCCACGTTCACACCAATCAGCCAGAAGATTCACACCATCCCGCAGTCGGCGTGACAACCGATCCAGCTTCCAGACAATGACCGTCTTCACCCGACCGTTGAAAATGTCCTTTTGCAGCCGGTCGAATGCAGGGCGGGAAAGCGTCTTGCCGGTTTCGTGGTCGAAATACCATTCGACTTGAGCGGCGTCGATGCCGTTCCCTTCCAACCACTTCTTGATTTCGGCTTCCTGAGAGTCGTTTTTTTGCTGGCGAGTGCTGACACGGCAGTAACAGGCGATCTTCATGGCAGGGTTCCTTTAGCGTTACAAAAATTGTATCGGCATTGCAATGGCGTGTCAAATAGGTTAATATCTTTTTGGCACGGATGGCGACTGGCTTTTTCCCGTCGTTTCTGGTGGCCGTTAAGCAAATAGAGCCGCATACCCTTTTTGTCACGGTGTGCGGCACATTAGAATGCCGTTCCTAGCCAAAAGAACCTCAGCGACTCAACTCCAGAGAGGAAGATTTTATGCACAAACACCTATTCGTGGTTGCCAGTGTTGCCACCTGCTTTCTGATTTCGACTGCCGCTTCTGCCGCTGAGAACACGGCGACAGCCAAGGTCAAGGCCGTCAATGCCGCCAAGAATTCAATCACGTTGGGCGACCTTGAACTCGACGTGACCCGTAAAACAAAGATCACCATCGACGGCAAAAAGGGAACTCTTGCCGACATCAAGATCGGGCAAAATGTCAAAGTGACCTACGAGGACAGCGTTGATGTCGCCACGTCGCTTGTCGTTGGTGATGAGCCGGAAGAAGACGGGGAAGCGACGGCCAAGGCAATGAAGGCGATTCAAGGCGAATGGAAGTGCATTGCGATGGAAGAAATTGGAAAGACTCTGGACAAGAAGAAGGTCAAAGATCAGGATCGGCGATTGACGATCAAGGGTCACTCCTACACTATGAAACGAACGGAGAATGGTCCTCGCCACGCACTTATTGGGAAATTTGAAATAGATGCCTCGAACGGTTACTTCGACTTCATCGGGAAGGAGCAGTCCGGTATGGCGAGGGAATTTGTCGGCATCTATGAATTGGATGGTGACACGCTGAAACTTTGCTACCGATACAAGAATAACGATGACTGCGTTCGCCCAAAGAAATTCAAGACCGACGACGAACGGGCCAACATCTCCGTGTTCTATACTTTCAAGCGGGACAACGATGATTGAACCTGCGACGGACATAAAATGTTTGCCGTTCGTCCCGACGATCACCGTCATGTGTGGAGGGACGACGGGAAGGCAGTTAGAATGGGATTCTCAGCCAAGTTGTATTGGTCGATTCCTTACCAAATCCGTCCATGTGCCACTGGCTGTATAGGATAAGTGATGAATTTCAAGGCGAGATTGACAATCTCACGAATGCCGACTTGCAGGCACTCCCGCAAATGCTGAACCAACATTTCCCGCAGCCAAAGGCGAACCCGAATATCCCGCAGCCGAAGTCAAACCCGTAGGTGGTTTGCGGGCGAGTGGTCTTGTCGGCTTGAGAGCCAGAGGCTTCGGCTTGTTGGATTTTGTTTTGGTTGGAAGGGAGTTCAACCTGCTCATTCCCGGCAAAGCATTCTTGTCGTTGAGCCAAAGCCCTTCCCGTATTTGGACATATTCTGAAAACGTCATCATGGTGAAGTATTTATTTCCACCATCAATAAAAAACAAACCAGACATAGCCGTATGATGACGGCGGGGGGAGTCCCGGTTTGTGACCGAAAGTGACGGAATTGTTCAATTGTTATTTTTGCAACAAAGACCGGCCAAGTCGTCCCCCTGTAAAATCTCCAGC
The DNA here is from genome assembly GCA_043757695.1 of Schlesneria sp. GTDB lineage: Bacteria > Planctomycetota > Planctomycetia > Planctomycetales > Planctomycetaceae > Schlesneria. Next base: position 8,532 of record JAYVOX010000643.1, on the reverse strand, counting down.
AACACCCCTACAAGCCACGTTAAACGAGGTCACGCCATGATGTTGGGTGATGTACGGTTTTCATGCCCAAAAACCTGTTCAATCCAATTCTGAGTGCTGGGCGAGTCCCAATAATAACCGAAGCTCCGTTCAATTTTCCGAAGTGAAACCGCCCCTCCAACAAATTCATAGGCGTGCTGGGCGAGTCGTTTCACGTTCGGCTGTTCTAGTCCTTCGGCGATTCGTTTTTCCTTGGCTTTAATATCGTTCCAAATCGCTTCCTTCCCCTTCACCCAAAATGCCCCGATGGTTCCATGCTTGCGGATTCCAAGACCCGGCTTGAATAACAGTCGCTTCCTGCGGTAGAGGTCTTTGACGTATTTGCCGCTCTTGGTTTCGCCAGCCGTCTTTGCCTTGCTGATGTAGTGCAGAAGTCGCCAATCACTCTTTTCGACTGGCTTGATGTTTTTGTGCCATCGTCCGAGTTTTCGGCTGGGCAGTGATTCTTCGATGATTCTGGTAATGTCCTGTTTGGAACGCCAGCTTCGGAGAATCAGGTGATAATGAACCTTATTTGAACGAGTCGGTTCACGAACCCAAAGTGCAACAACGCCATTCCGTTGAAGGTTGCGAGCGGCCTTTCTCCACCAGTCATTGACGGCCTTGGGTGTCATCTCCACATCGACGTAGATCGTGATGAACCAAGTGTATGGCTGTCTTGCCAATTTACGATTGTGGAGCAGGCAGGCGGTGAGTTTTTTGGCTTCGTTCAGATACCCTTCGACCGTCTCCGTCCATGATTTCAACTTGAAGTTGGATGGTTTCGACCAAAGCGGTTTTGTGCGATAGATTTTGTTGTCGGGGATACTACAATACATTGCTGTCCTTCACGGGGATAGATTTCCAAAAGGTCAAGTTGCCGCAAGCAGCTTGGCCTTTTCCTTTGTATTGTAGTATCCCGGTGAGAGTTTCTTTTCATTCCGTGTTGTGTTCTTCCTTTTCTTTACAAGATAACCCCTTGTTGGGGTCAATCAGGCGGCGGCGGTGATGGTCATCTCAAAGACCCGCCGCACGAACAACCGGGGGTGGGCCAGAATCCACCGAATCCGATCATGACTTTGGGAACTCCATCCCGATCGAGTTCGTATACTCGACCGGCAGCTTGAGGTAGGCGGCCCATTCTTCCTGATGTTTCTTCGCCTGTGCCGCATCGAACGGGGCAACCGCAGGCTTCGGGGCGTCCGTCGGCCAGCCGTCCCAAACTGCGGGATTCGGCTCGATGAATCCGCCGTCCCATCTGATCCTGCATTTCGGCAGCGCCTGGTGCAACTTGGCGATCCCGGCCTCGGTGACCTGCGGATTCTCGGCCACGTACAGCAGCAGCAGGCTCTGGCATTCCTGCATGTGAGCCAAGCCCGCATCGGTCGTGCCCGTCCCCTGAATATGCAAATACCGCAGCTTCTTGCAGTCCTTCAAATGGGCCAAGCCCTCCGTGCTCACCGGCGTACCGTCCAAATGGAGCCTGATCAGATGCTTCCACCCTTTGAGCCGCGCCAATCCCTTGGCCGTCACGGGGGTGAAGCACAGAGAAGTGGCTTCGATGTCGATGTCGTTTCCGAGGAGCGCCAACCCCGCATCTCCGACACTCGTCCCTTGCAAACCGAGAAAGTCCAGTCTCGGAAGCTTTGCCAAGTGAGCCAAACCGGCGTCACTGACGAGCGTCTCGCGCAAATTGATTTCCCTCAGGTTCTGGCGGTCCTTGAGATTTGCCAGTCCCGCGTCGCTCAGCTTTTTGTTTCCAGCCAAGAAGACCTGGTCCAGTTTGAGCGCATCCTTCGGCAGGGCGCCGACATCCCTGACGTGTTCTTGTCCACCGTTCACAACGACGTCTCCGCCGATCGAGAGCACCCACTCGGCCGCGCGGCGGTCCACGTCGATTGGCAAACCATCGAACTTCACCCACTTCGCACCGACGATTTTGCCGTGGTGGTTGTTGCCGGACGAGTCCTTGAGGATCTCCCCCTGGCCTTCGTCGAAGTGGTAGACGGCCAGCGTGTCGGCATCCGCTTCAAATCGCGGGGCGGGTGTGAAGTTCTCGTTGTAGCGGGCGCCTTTCGAAATGCGGACCTCGTCGATCAGGCCGTCGAACGGCGTAAAGCCGTCAAAGTTCGCGGCCAGACCTCCCAGCAGACAGGGACCGGCGACCAGTGGCAGGTCGCCGACGAGTGGGGTCTTTCCCGCGAGGTGGCCATCGATGAACAATCGCAGTTCTTTCCCGGTTGAGACGCCCGCCAAGTGCATGCGCCGCCGAGCCAGGACGGAACCGTCCACGATGACTCGGTTGTAAGTGCCATCCTTGCTCGGGACGCTCCAGCTCCAACTCCAGTTGTTTTTCTGTTGCAGCAACTGCATTCCCCCTCCGCTGATGAACAACACCCGGTTATCCCACTTGTCCAGCACCGAGCGCGTTGTGACGTACATTTCGACCGTGCAAGGCTCAAACGGACGCAGCATGGGCGGCAGCTCCACACGCGCATTGCCGGTCTCCATTTTGTAGTTGAAGTCCAACGCATACTGGGGCGGATCGATCACAGCCGCAGCCGTCAGAGGCGTCACCTTTTCCGTCGGCTTGAACACGCCGTGACTGCTCACGATTTCGCACCACGGCATTGCCGCGACCAGTTGTTTGACACCGTCGGCGGTGAACTTGGTCCGTTGAATGTCGAGCGTTGTGAGCGACTTCATTTGGCTCAAGCTGGGGATCGCAGCGTCGGTCGCCTGAGTCTCCGCAATCTCAAGAACCCTGAGGCTTCGCGATTTCGACAAGCCCTGCAAAGCTCGATCACCAATCGAAGTGCTTCCCAAATTCAAATTCTCAAGCTCCAAGAATTGAGCGAGAGCAGTACCACACTCGTCCGTGAGCTTTTGACAATTGAAAAGCAGCAAGCCCCGCAGCGTCCGCGACTTCGACAAGTCGCGTAACGCACGTTCGCCAATCCCCGTATGGCTTGCATTCAGAGCATACAGGGCGGGCAATGGAGCGAGAGCCGCACCGCACTCGTCCGTGAGTTGCTGGCAACCTTCAATGTTCAAGTTCCGCAACAAGCTGAGCTTCTGAAGTGACGTGAGCGACTGGTCGGTGATGGGGAGAGCGCCGAGATTCAAATCCGTCAGACTCAAAATCTGGCCGATCGTAGCCAGCCCCTCGGAAGTCACTGACGTGCCGTCCAAATGCAGCGTGTGCAAAGAACGGCACTTGAGCAGCGGCGCTAAGTCCCGATCCGTGACCTTCGTTCGTGACAAGACCAGAATCTGAAGCTGAGGCAGTTCAGCGATCTGCGCAACTCCCTTGTCCCCGATCTCGCAAGTGGAAAACGATAAACCGTAGATGGACGGGAACGCAGAGAGCTGCGCGAGGTCTTTGTTCGAAATCGGTCGCCCATCGAGAGCGATATCGACCACTGGCTTGCCGCTCGCCAGCGCTTCCACAGTGCTGCGAGCCGGTTCGACCCATCCCTGCTGTCCCACTCCCACTTTCGCTCCGACCGAGAACAGCCAATCCAAGGCTTTCTTCTCGGCGGAGTCTTTCGACTGGCCGGTCTTCGCCGTCTCCGTGGACTTGGTCTTTTGTTTCGACGATGGATTCGTCGCGCTGTTTTGACGGGGCGGGATCAAGAACCAAATCAATCCCATCAACAGCACAGCAACTCCGCCACCGACTTGCAGGCGACGGTCCTGCCACCAAGAGGCCGAGGCGGCCCGACGCTGGCCCGGCTTCTGTTTTGTCGTCCCCTTGCGACCTGCCAATGAACCGAACGAGGTCAGTGTCTGCGGGTCGGTCGGCTGCGTCATGTCGCCCGTCAGCAGTGTCGCTTCGGCGGCGGAGTCCATCACGGTGGGCGGGGCCTTGGAGAGCCGCGACTTGGTCGCAGCCATCGATGCTCCCGGCGATGTGTCGAAATTGTTCAGGAACGCATTGAACTGAGAATCGTCGGTCGACTGCGGCAGGTTTACTTTGACCGACGACGACTGACCGCTGAGACAGCCTTCCAAATCCCTGATGACTTCCGTCATCGTCTGGTAACGGTCCTTTGCCTGCTTGGCGACCATCTTGCGAAACACCGTATCGACGGCGGGAGGAACTTCATTGCGCATTGAGCAAAGCGACGGGATTGGCGCGTCGCGATGCGCCAGGAGCTTGGCCATCAGCGTGTCGCCGTCGTAGGCGCACTTGCCGGTGAGCAGATACCACAGCGAAATCCCCAGGCTGTAGATGTCGCTGCGCGCATCGGCGTGTTTGGTACTGAGCGCCTGCTCGGGAGCCATGTAGTCCACGGTCCCCATCACCGCGCCGGTGCTCGTCAGTTCCGCCTGAGCGCCAGTCTCTCCCTCAATCCGCGCCAGACCCATGTCGAGAATCTTGACGGTTCCCTTCGCATCGACCAGCAGGTTCGCGGGCTTGATGTCGCGATGAATCACGCCCTGCTGGTGAGCGAACTCCAAGCCCCGCGCCGCCTGCACGATGCACGCGACAGCTTTTTCAACGGAAAGCGGTCCTTGCTTCTTGACGAGTACCGACAGATCGGTCCCCTCGACGTACTCCATCACCAGAAAGTGAGTCCCGTTGACCTCATCCGCGTCGAACGCCGAGACGATGTTCGGATGCTGGAGCTTGGCCGCCGCTTCGACCTCGCGCTGGAACCGCTTCATCGCGTCCGGCGTCTTCGTCACGGCGGGCGAAAGCACCTTGAGTGCGACTAGCCGCTTCATCCGCTTGTGCTCGGCCTTCAGCACCATCCCCATCCCGCCCTGACCGAGCTTGTCGAGGATGACGTAGTTCCCCAGCAGCAGACTCCTCCCCTTCCCCTGATACACGGTCTGGGCTTGATACGCGGTGAGCTTCTTCTGCTTGACCAATTGCCGCGCGAGGGCCTCGACATCCGGAGGCGACTGGCCGACGGACAGTTCGGCGATCACAACGCCGACTTCCTCGGCGGTCATCAACCCCGATTCGGCCAGTCGCGTCGTGAAGTCAGCTACCGAAATTGCCATTCGTTCTGAATCCTGCTGTGAACATCGTCTTGTCCGGTCACGATGAATACTCACTCGACGAAATGCAAACATCTCTCACGGAGTGGCGTACTACAATACGGTCCACTCCCACACCGAACGCAGCCATCTCCCACCAGTTCATGCAGTGCCCGACGAGGTTCCAAAGCTGGACCGTGACCAGATCATGGCCCGCTCGCACGTCGGCGGACAGGTGAAGTCGTTCAAGCGGAAGGCGGCGCGAACGATCGACAACCATGACCCTCTATAATGATAACTCGTTCATGGATGTCGAGGTGGTCGTGGACAACTTGACCTGAGGCGGAAACCACTCCATTCCCAGCCTCCTCCCGGTATCGCTTCATCGTCACCCTCACGTACTCGCACTGGCCAGCACCGAGTCGTCTTACGTTCTCGGACAGGTCATGATCGCCCCCAAGGATCATCAGGCCAAACGAACTACCCTTCAGCGCGTTCTTCACGATGGCGTCATGCCGGGCCTGTACCTTCAGCGCATCGAACCGGACCTGTCCATCGGCGGTGACGGGGTTGGCTGCGTCGAGCGGCTCATCATCCTCCAAGGGAAGCACGTCTCCGATCTCGCCGCTGGCGAGCAGCCTCCAAGCCGCTCTCAACCTCTCTCTAGGTCAACGCAGGGAAGGATCGACTGAGAGCAGCACGATCATGGACGATTTCGCGAGGTCTCATGGGCTGGGTCATTGGCTTGCCTCACCCTCTTGAAATCGATGAAGCCGCGCTCCACGTCCGTTCGGATCAACTCCACGCGGATCCTGTGGCCGACATCTACGCTTTCATTTCCGCTCTCCAATCTTCCTTCAATGGGCGGATGAAAAATGCGGACCCAAGTCCCTTTGGCAGATGAGCCGGTGACGATGGCATCGAACTGCTCACCGATCCTTGATTCCAACAGCATTGCGGCTGCGGATTTTCGGACCTGTCGTTCGACCTTCTTTGCTGCGTCCTCTTTTTCGGTGCAATGCGTCGCAAGCGCCGCCAGTTCATCGTTGTCATAGGGTGAGGATCCTCCCGCGATGGCTGCTTTCAGTAACCGTTGGGTGATCAAATCGGGATACCGGCGGTTGGGAGCGGTGGAGTGAGAATAGTCCTCGACCGCTAGACCGAAGTGCCCGGTTGCGTTGTCTCCTGAAAGCTGAGCGACGTATTCACCGCGACCCATCAATTTGACAACACTGAGAGAAAGATCGGGAAAGCGGAGAGGATCAGCGGCTTTCGCTGACGCCAGAAATTCCTCCAATGCCTTAGAGTCAGGTTCCTTGGGTAGCTTTGAACCCCGTTCGGCGGCAAGCTCGACTATCCGATCCCAACGCTGGGGTGTGCGGACAACGCGCCGTAGCGACCGACACTTATGAGAATCAAGGTATCGAGCAGAAACGCCGTTGGCCGCGATCATGAAGTCCGCAATTAGATCTTTGGCTCTGTTCTGTTGGTTGGCTTCCAAGTCCTTGAGGGTATCTCCGACAAATACCGGGCGAGTTTCAATCGTCTCGAGATCCAGAGCACCGGACGCGTGCCTGGCTGTCTTGAGCAATTGAGCCACGCGGTCCTGGAGTCGAAGGTTCTCTTCGAGACCACCGACAGTGCCGATCCTTTGTGGCATCGGTCCGTGACCCTCCAGCCAACTGGCCACGCTGTTGTAAGCCAGCTTGGCACGATTGCGTACGAGCGCTCGATAGAGATCCGAACCCTGAAGTGATCCATCTGCGGTGAAAACCATTTCGACGACAACGGCAAGGCGGTCTGATTCATAGTTGAGCGAGGTCAGATCGGTGGAGAGTTTCTCGGGCAGCATTGGAAATATCTCGGCAGCGGTGTAGACCGAGGTCGTGTTTTGCTGCGCGTGATCGTCAAGTGCCGACTGCTTCTTGACGACAGCATCGACATCAGCAATGGCCACACAAATCTTTACGGATCCTGCGGGCAGAGCTTCGGCAACTGTCAGTTGATCCAAATCGCGTGAATCATCATTGTCGATGGAGCACCAGACCAGGTTTCTGAGATCGCGCGTGGATTGTTCCGATGGTATTTTCGGCCCGTGGATTTGGTCGAGTTCCGTAAGAGCCTGAATGGAGAAATCTGGGACAAGTCCACGTTCGAGCATCACCCGATGGGCAATTCTCCGCAGGTTCGAGCGGTGCTTTCCGGCGTCGGTAGTCGGTGTCATGTTGCGATAGCCCAGGACTTTCGGACATTGGTGGCGCGTTGTTTTACGCCGCAGATGCCGGGGCGTTGACGGCTTCAAATTGATCTGGTGACAGGCAGCCGAACGCTCTGTGTCCTCATTGCCTCGCGGCCCACGGAGTTCCCAACGGTTCTGCGGCCTTCTGCTCGCAGTAGCTGCCTCGCCTTCGGTTCCGTAGTTTTAGAACCAAAAGGCCCCGATTGGCCATAACCTAGCGGTGCCGCAGAGTATCATCCGCAGCCGGCCGTCTGGCAACCTGTCAGCGCGAAGCGCAGTAGCCGTTTTTTTTCATTCCAAGGTCTATTGTCCGACAATGTTGACGCAGCGTTTCGGTGTATGTTGATCGGGAAGTTCAGCCAAAGCAGATTCACGTTGAATGGGAGACCGTCATGCGATTCAGTGTCCTGTGTCTAGCTGCGTTCGTTGGTCTGTTTGGCGGCATGTCCGTCGCGGCCGAGCCGACGAAGCCGAACATCATTTTCATCTTGGCCGATGACTTGGGATTGCCAGCCCTCGGTTGCACAGGAGGCGTTTACAAGACGCCGAATCTCGACGCATTGGCGGCGGGAGGCACGCGGTTCGAGAACTGCTTCGCAGCGCCTCTGTGTGCGCCGTCGCGGGCGATGTTGATGACAGGCCGCTACGCCTTTCGGATCGGGGTCAAAGACAACTGACTCGGTGCCCAAGCCACGCCGGAAAAGGACGGCTGCGTCGCGCTGCTGATGAAGCAGGCGGGGTACGCCACCGCCGTCGGCGGGAAGTGGCGGCAGTTGAGTCACTTCACAACCAAGGCCGACGGCGCGAAGTGGGGCTTCGATGAGTTCCTCATCTGGGGCGCGGGCGAGCCGGACGACGAAGGCGAAGCGAAGGCGGCGAACAATGCCCGGAAAGCCAAGGGTGAGGCCAAATCCAAGAGCGATCGCTATTGGAGTCCCGACTACAACCTCAACGGAGGGGTGATGAAGGATGCGGAGGACAAGTACGGTCCGGATGTACTCCACGAGTTCGTGGTGGATTTCGTGAAGCGTCACAAGGCGGAACCGTTCTTCGTCTACTATCCCACGCCGCTGATTCATGGACCGATTCGCAAGACGCCCGACAGCAAGTCGCAGGAGCAGGGAACGAAAGAGAAGGTCCGATTTGCGGCGTTTTGCGGCGCGCACGCCGAGCGCGTCCGACGTTGTCGGCAGCGCGTGTTGAGCGGTGGCGTTGTCGCAGGGTGAGGCTTGGGGTTCGCAGAACCGGTGAGAGGGTGATGGGGCGGGGGGCGGCGTTCAGACGGG